>NZ_JBFAZW010000001.1:0-180089 GCF_040682015.1 Dactylosporangium sp. NPDC051485 | reverse complement strand
GCGTCCGCTGCGGGTGGCGTTCACGCCGCTGGAGTTGGCGTGCGTCCGGTGGATGTTCGCGGGGATTCGGTGCGCGTCCGGCGAGGTTCTCCGCGTCCGCTGCGGGTGGCGTTCACGCCGCTGGAGTTGGCGTGCGTCCGGTGGATGTTCGCGGGGATTCGGTGCGCGTCCGGCGAGGTTCTCCGCGTTCGCCGCGGGTCACGTTCACGCCGCTGGAGTTGCGCGCGCCCGGTGGACGCCCGCTGAGGTGCTGCGTGTTCGTCGTGGGTGGTGGTCACGCTGGTTGGAGTTGTGGCGTGCGTCCGCCGGAAGCGGTGAGTTGCGCACGCGCATCGTGCTGTCGACGCGGATGCGAGGGCCGGACGGTCGCCCCGCTGGACGCCCCGCGCCGGGTCGCGCTGCCGGCGGGCGGGGACCGCGGTAGGCCGAGCGGGGTGGCGCGGTTTGGGGATACATGGGCCGCAACCGGGAGCCTATCGTTCACCACGAACACCCACCGCGACATTCCGAGGGACGGACAGGATGAGCGACTACGACGACGGCGGCCAGCTCGACCCCGGCTACACCGGCAACGACCAGCCGGAGACGCTCGACCCGGGTTACACCGGCAACGACCAGCCCGACGCTTTCGGCGGCCACGACTTCGGCCACTACGAGGCGGGCCAGGAACACAGCGCGCTGGAGCAGCTGCACGCGGACCACGGCTCGGAGACGGATTTCGGCCGGCAGTTCGGCGTGTTCGAGCACGACCACGCGCAGTCCGAGACGAGTGCGCTCGAGCACGGGCAGCACGTCGCGTACAGCTCCGGGTACGACGAGGGCGAGCAGCCGTCGTTCACGGGTGGCGACATCGACGACCTGCACCAGCGCCTGAGCGGCCTCGGCGGCGAGGAGCACGGCGGCGAGGCCCGCCTGGGTGTCGCGTCCAGCTGACGCATGCCCCGAACCCGGCCGTGGTCACCCGACCCGGCCGGGTTCGACGTGGACGGGGTTGCGGATCTTCTGCTTGCTCGTGGGTGCAAAGCGGTCGTCCGGCGTGTGGTGATCCCCAGGTCGGCCGGTGCGAGCGTGGTGCCCGGCCCCTCGTCGAGGGGCCGGGCACCACCCCTGCGAGGTGGGTCCGGGAAAGCCCTGATGCCGGGAGTGGCGGCGGGGGAGCATGCTTGGTGTATGGGTCGTTTCCTGGTGGGTGCCGTAGCGGTCGTCGTCGGCCTGTTCGTGGTGGGTGCGATCGCGACCTGGCTGTTCCATGCGCTGTTCAGCAGCATCTTCTATCTCATCGTCGGCGCGCTGGTGGTCGGTGGGGCCCTCTGGCTCTACGGGCGGGCCAAGCGGACCATCGGCAGCGGGCGTAACCAGCGCCGCATCGAGGCCGCCGCGGCCACCTGGCGGCAGCGCAACCGCTGACCGTCGCTCCGCTCGGCGCTCTGCGGCGGTGGGTGTCCCCGCCGTCGGTGATCAGCGCCGGGTGTCAAGGCGGCGGTGTTCGCCCCGCGGTCGGTGTTGCGCGCGGGGGAGTCTGGCCGTCCCGAGACCCGATCGAGGGCTGCGGAGCACGGGGCAGTCCGCCCTGCCCCGCCACCGATGTGGGTTGCGGCCGTGCCACGAATCGACGCGGGGCGCGAGGAGCACAACGATGGATCGACATCGGGCGGCTGCGGTTCGCTGACCTCGACGAGGCCGGGCGGGCCGACCACGTGCTGCTCGACCCGGCCACCAGGACCATGCGCGCCGGCTGCGACAAGGGCGGGGACGCCGTCGGTCAGCGCTCGGTCACCTCGAGGACGCGGGCGGCCGGGGCGCGGTCGCCGTAGCGTTCGCGGATGGCCAGGCGCTCCGGGTCGGTCATGAACGACTCGTAGCCGCAGCGGGCGGCGAAGGCGATCACCTGGACCTCGGTGGCGCCGGTGGTCAGGCGGCGCTGCAGGGTCCCGCCGTGGCGGGGGAGCAGGGCCAGCACCTCGTCCTCGTAGCGGGCGCCGTCCTCAACCGCGCCGGGCACGAGATCGACCAGGGCGACCAGCAGCAGCTCCTGCGACACGCGGGCTATCCAATCACGGCGCGCTTGCGGCGGTACATCTCGGTGTCGGCCCGGCGCAGCAGCCCGTCCGGGTCGCCGGGCGGGCCGGTGGCGATGCCGACGGCGGCGCGCACGTCGAGGTGGTGGCCGTCGACGAGCACCGGGGTGTCGAGCAGGGCCAGGAAGTGCTTGGCCACGGCGGCGGCGGTGGCCGGACCGGCGGCGGGGAGCAGCACGGCGAACTCGTCGCCGCCGAGGCGGGCGGCGGTGCCGGTCGGCGGGGTGGCGGCGGCCAGGCGCTCGGCCACCGCCACGAGTACCGCGTCGCCCGCGTGGTGGCCGAGCGTGTCGTTGACCGCCTTGAAGCCGTTGAGGTCGACCAGCAGTACCGCCGCATGGGTCCGCAGGCCGGCGAGGCGCTGGTCGAAGAGGGCCCGGTTGGCCAGGCCCGTGAGCCCGTCGTGCGTGGCCCGGTGGCGCAGCTCGTCCTGCAGGAGGCGGGCCTGGGTGGCGTCGCGGGCGTTGCTGACGTAAGCCCGCACGCCGGGCACGTGGAGCAGGTTGCGGCTCACGACGTCCAGCCAGCGCCAGGAGCCGTCGGCGTGGGCGTAGCGGACCTGGTACGTCACCGTCGCCCCGGCCTGCGCGCGGAGGCGCTCCATCGCGGGCAGGAAGACCGGCAGGTCGTCGGGGTGGACGTGGGAGAAGGCCGGGGTGCCGAGGACGGTTTCGGGGGCCTTGCCCAGCAGGCGCTCGGTGGCGGGGCTGACGAAGGTCAGCGTGCCGGTGGCGTCGACGACGGAGGTGATGTCGGTCGAGTGGGCCAGCAGGGACCGGATGCGCTCCTCCTGGGCGCGCAGCTCGCGCAGCAGGGCCGCGTTCTCGGCGAAGGCGAGCAGCTGACGGCTCACGGCCAGCACCGTGGCCACGAACAGGCCGCCGAGCAGCAGCCACACGTCGGGGCCGACCCCGTCGCGCAGCACGACCGGCAGGGCGGCGAACATGCCGGCCAGGGTCGTGTACGGCAGCAGGCTGTACGGCTTCGCCTCCCGCTGCGACGAGGGGGCCGGCGGGCCGCAGAGCTCCTGCAGGCGCGGGCCGAGCACCAGCAGTACCCCGGTGAGCAGCTGCACGGCCAGCAGGGCGCGCAGGTGATGGCCGTCCGGCCCGACCAGGGCGCCGACCCCGCCCTGCAGCACGGAGGCGAGCAGCATCGGCACGGCCGCGGGCAGCGAGATCGGCGCGTTGCCGCTGAGGATCAGCCGCACCGCGGCGAACCCGGCGACGAGGATGATCGCGGTGCCGGCCAGCAGGGGCACGAGCGCGCCGCCCGGCTGCGTGCCGCGGGCCGGCAGGACCAGCAGCCAGATCAGCACGCCGGCGCCGACCAGCACCGAGGCGGCGTCGAGCCAGAACCGGATCCGGGCCCGGCGGGTCAGCAGGCGGCTCGGGTGGGTCAGCATGACCCACACCATCCACGCGGCGCCGGCGAGGATCGCGGCGGCCTGGAACGCGTTCGGCACGGCGGCGGCCGGCCCCGGGTGCCACCAGGCGACGACGGTCTGGCTGGTGTCGCCGACGATGCACAGCAGCGCCACGTGGCTGCAGGCGCGCCAGAAGCGGGCGGCGTCCGGCGGGGTCTCGCGCATCCGCGCGACGCGCCGGCTGAGGTACCACAGCAGGGCGTCGCAGACCGGCAGCGCGGTCCAGAACAGCCGGACCAGCGTGGCGTCGTCGCCGGGGCCGACCTGCACCCAGCCGATCACCGCCGCGCCGAGGAGGCAGATGACGGCCAGGACGGGGTCGCGCCTCATGCGGCCGGCGCCGGATTGAGCCGGGCGAAGGCAGCCTCGACCTGCGCGGCCGGGCCGGGCTTGGCGAAGTGGTAACCCTGGGCGAGCCGGCAGCCCAGCGCGTGCAGCAGCTCGGCCTGCTCGGCGGTCTCGATGCCCTCGGCGATCGCCGGCAGGGAGCGGCTGCTGCCCAGCTGCAGCACGGCCCGGGTGAACGAGTGGTCGCCGTCGGGCTCGGCCGGCACGAACGACCGGTCGATCTTGAGGAGGTCGACCGGGAGCTGGTGGAGGTACGACAGCGAGGAGTAACCGGTGCCGAAGTCGTCGATGGCGATGCGGATGCCGTGCCCGCGCAGCCGGTCCAGGGCCACCGGCAGCGCGTCGGCGTCGCCGGCGAACACCGACTCGGTGATCTCCAGCACCAGCGCGTCGGCGGGCAGGCCGGTGCGCGCCAGCACCGCGAGCACCTCGTCGGCGAAGCCCGGCTCGGCCAGCTGGCGCACCGAGACGTTCACGGTGACCGAGGTGCCGTGCCGCTCGTACCAGGCCCGCGCGTCCCGGCAGGCCCGCTCCAGCACCCACGCGCCGATCGGCAGGATGAGCCCGGTCTCCTCGGCGACCGGGATGAACTCGTCCGGCGGCACCGGCCCGCCCGCCGGCGTCCAGCGCAGCAGCGCCTCGACGGCCACGATCCGCCCGGACGGCAGCTCCACCACCGGTTGGTAGTGCACGGCCAGCTCGCCCCGCTCGACGGCGTGGCGCAGCCCGGCGCTGATCCGGGTGAAGGCCTCCCGCGCGATGCGCAGTTCCGCCTTGTACCGCGTGACACGGTCCCGCCCGCCCCGCTTCGCCGCGCGCAGGGCCAGCTCGGCGTCGGCCATGGCCTCGCGCGGGTCGTGCCCGTCGATGTGGACCAGCCCGATGCTCGCGGACAGGTGCACGACCCGCCCGCCGACCTTCAGTGGGGCCTTCACCTCGGCCCGCAGCAGCTCGGCGAGCTGCTCGGCCTGCTCCCGGGCCTGCGCCGGGTCGCCGGTGCCGTGCTCGGCGAAGAGGGCGAACTCGTCGCCGCCGATGCGGGCCAGGGTGTCGGCGGGGGCGGCGAGGGTGCGCAGCCGGTACGCCAGGGCGATGAGCGCCTCGTCGCCGAAGCCGATGCCGTGCGCGTCGTTGACGTCGGTGAACCGGTCCACGTCGAGCAGCAGCAGGGTGTGGCGGTGCCGGGCGTCGGGCCGGCCCAGCGCCCACTCCATCCGCTGGGTCAGCAGCGCCCGGTTGGCCAGGCCCGTCACCGGGTCGTGGAGGGCGCCGTGGCGCAGCTGATGCTCCAGCGACTCGCGCTCGAGCAGCGCCACCGACAGCCGCCGGCCGTGCTCGTCGAGCTCGGCCAGGCGGCGCTGGGCCAGGCGGGCCAGGCCGCCGAGGCGGGTGACCAGCAGGACCGACAGCAGCCCGGCGAGGATCGCGGGCACGACAAGGTGGCGCCACTCGCCCGGCGCGAGCGCGCCGTGCGCACCGGCCAGCCGGATCACGGTCGCCGTCGGCCCGAGCAGGGTGGCCGCCCCGAACAGCAGGATCCGCCGGGTCGACACCGCGCCGCGGGGCTCCTGGGGCTGCGCGTCCCGCTCGCCGAACAGCCGAGGGTGCAGGCCGGCCAGGCCGAACGCCAGGTACGAGCACAGCCACAGCGCGTTGTCGACCAGGGCCACCGAGCGGTGGCTGCCGTGCGCGGCGTGCGCGAAGAAGATCGTGTTGGCCGCCAGGATCAGCCCGACCGCGGCCAGCACCAGCAGGTTGGCCCGGTTGCGCACCGCCCCGGTGAACAGCACCCGGACCGCGGCGGCGAGCAGCACGAGGTCGCAGATCGGGTACACCAGGGCCAGGCTCAGCGCCAGCCGCCCGATGGCGTGGTGGTGCAGGTACGGGTGGACCAGCGCCATCCAGTCGATGACCGCGACCCCGGCGGCGACGATCGAGGCGTCCAGCAGCGCGGTGCGGGCCCGGCCGCCGGCGGCCCCGATGAGCCCGGCGGCCAGCAGCGCGTAGGAGGCTAGGTAGCCGAGGTCGTTCCACGACGGGAACGGCACGTCGCCGTGGTGGATCAGGTCCTCGACCGTCCACACCAGGTCGGCGGCGAGCCGCACGGCCAGCCCGGCGCCGACCAGCCGCCACGCCGGGGCGATGGCGGTGCGCCGCCGGGCCATCCGGGCCAGCCCCGGCGCGGCGCAGACCAGCGCGCCGAGCAGCCACAGGATGCGGTTCAACGGCGCGGCGGCCAGCGACGATCCGGCGATGGCGGCGGCGCCGGCCAGCATGAGGTACCGCGCGCGTCCGGGCATGCCTACCAGGTCACCGTCGCGGGGTTGCCCGCCCGGGTGGCGCCCGGTTGCGATCGGGTGTCCCGGGTCGGCCCACCGGTACACCCCGCCGGCCCCGCTGCCGCGCATCGACGGCCTGCCCGACGAGCTCGCCGAGGTGTGCGCCGCCAGCCTGGACAAGCTGCCCGTCCCGATCCACGTCCCGCCGGTCCTGCGCGCGTAGACCCACGCCATATCCGCTTGACCGGCGTGTGAGTCTCGGACCGTGAGCGAATACCTCCGGCTGAACCGGGCGCAGTGGGACGAGCGCGCCCCCGCCCACGCCGCCTCGCCGGGCTACTTCGTGGAGCGGTTCGCCGCGGACCCGGCGTACCTCAGCGACGTGATCCGCTTCGACCGTCCCCGCCTCGGTGACGTCGAGGGCCTGCGGGCCGTGCACCTGCAGTGCCACATCGGTACCGACACGCTCTCCCTGCACCGCCTCGGCGCCCGCGTCACCGGCCTCGACTTCTCCCCGGCGTCGCTGGAGCAGGCCCGCGCCCTGGCCGAGCGGACCGGCGCCGGCGTCGACTTCGTCGAGTCCGACGTCTACGCCGCCCTCGACGTGCTGGAGCCCGGCTCCTTCGACCTCGTCTACACCGGCGTCGGCGCCCTGTGCTGGCTGCCCGACGTGCGCCGCTGGGCCGCGGTCGTGGCCGGCCTGCTGCGCCCCGGCGGCCGGCTGTTCATCCGCGAGGGCCACCCGATGCTGTGGAGCATCGACGAGACCCGCGGCGATGGCGTCCTCGCCGTCGACTACCCGTACTTCGAGCGCGAGGACCCCCTCGTGTGGGACGAAGGCACCACGTACGTGCCGACCGAGACGAAGTTCGTCAACACCGTCACCCACCAGTGGAACCACGGCCTCGGCGAGATCGTCGGCGCCGTGCTCGGCGAGGGCCTCGAGCTCACCATGCTGCAGGAGCACGACAGCTGCCCCTGGGATCCGATGCCCGGCTTCTGCGTCGGCGACGAGCACGGCGAGTACCGCCTGGCCGACCGTCCGGAGCGGTTGCCGCTTACTTACACTCTTCAGGCACGCAAGCGCCCGGTTTGACGAGTGGGGAGTCGGCAGTGGACGTCAACGAGGTAGTGGCCGAGGCCGCCCGCGCGGCGAGGGCTGCCGCCGGTTCCCTGGCCGCAGCCCCGGCCAAGACCATCGACGAGGCGCTGCGCGGCATGGCCCGCCGGCTCGCCGCCGCCCCCGAGCCGATCCTCGCCGCCAACCGCGACGACGTCGCCGCGGCGCAGGCCGGCGGCATGAGCGGCGGCCTGCTCGACCGGCTGCGCCTCGACGAGGCCCGCCTGGCCGGCATGGCCGAGCAGCTGAACATCCTCGCCGACGTCGAGCCGGAGCCGGCCCGCCGCACGATCCGCGAGCTCGGCGGCGGCCTGGTCCTGCAGGAGTGGCGCCGCCCGGTCGGGGTCATCGGCGCCAACTACGAGGCCCGCCCCAACGTCACCGTCGACGTCGCCTCCCAGCTGGTCAAGTCCGGCAACGGCGGCGTGCTGCGCACCGGCTCGGCCGCCCTGGCCTCCGCGATCGCCCTCATGGACGAGGTCGTCGCCCCGGCCCTGGCCGACGCCGGCCTCGACCCGGCCGCCGTGCAGCTCATCCGGGCCCGGGGCCGCGGCTCGGCCGACGCGCTGGTCGCCCAGCCCGGCCTGATCCCGCTGGTCATCCTGCGCGGCAGCGGTGAGAGCACCCGGACCCTGGCCGAGAAGGCCGCCCTGGCCGGCGTGCGCACGCTGGCCCACGCCGATGGGGGCGGGGTGCTGTACATCGACAGCGAGGCCGACCTGGAGAAGGCCTTCGCGCTGATCGGCGCCGGCCTGGACCGCCTCGGCGTCTGCAACCGCCTCAACCTGCTGCTCATCCACCGCGACCGCTACGAGGAGCTGCTCCCGCGGGTCGAGGCCGAGCTGGCCCCGCGCATCGCCGTCTCCCGCCCGCCGCACGAGCACGCCCTCGGCTACGAGTGGGCCCTGGACTCCGACCGCGAGGCGACCGTCACCGTCGCCCCGGCCGACGGCCCGCTGCACGCCGCCCGCCTGGCCAACGACGAGACCTCGGGCCTGGCCGCCGGCATCGTCACCGAGTCGGCCGTCGCCGCCCGCGAGTTCCTCGGCGCCTACGCCGGCACCGGCGCCTTCTGGAACGCCACCACCCGCCTGCTCGACGGCTTCAAGCTGCTCAACGTCCCGGAGACCGGCATCAACATCGATCGCGTCCCCGGGCCCCGCGGCCCGGTCACGTTCCGCGACCTGTCCCTGCGCCAGTACGCCGTCGTCCCCGCCGACCGCCTGGCCGACCTCGACTGACGCTCCGGCGCGGCCCTGCCCGGGGCCGCGCCGAGGCTCCCCCGGGCATGACACTGTGCGTTCGAGTTGCCGCCGGAGTGCGATCGCCGCGCCGCGAAACCGACAATCGTGCACCTTCTCGACCCGTCCGTCCGATGCGGCACCCGCTTTCCGGGCGTACCGTGACGGACGGTGATGCACATGCTGATGGACGAGCTGGAAATCACGACGGTGGCCGACCGGTCGGCGGCGCGCGTGGTGCGCGTGAGCGTGGCCGGGGACCTTGATGCGGCAACGGTACCGCGGCTGCGCTCGGCACTGGCCGCGGCGGTGGCCGAACGCCCGGAGCGCCTGGAACTCGACCTCGCCCGCGTGACGTTCTGTTCCACCGGCGCCGTCACCGAGCTCGACGCCGTGCGGCGCTTCCTGCCCGGCCGGCTCGTCATCACCGACGCCCGGCGGCCGGTGCGGCGCATGCTGGAGCTGTGCGACCTCACGGACTGGCTGCGCGCCAGCTGACCCGGCGCTGGCGTCACAGCGCTCGGCGCAGCCATTCCTCGACGCCGGCCACGTGGATGGAGGCCCACGAGCGGGCCAGGTCGGGCTGGCGGGTGGCGATGGCGTCGACGATGGCCTGGTGCTGCTCGCGGGTGCGGGCCGCGGCGCCCTCCTGGGTCAGGCCCCGCCAGATCCGGGCCCGGGTCGTCGGGCCCGAGAGGCCGTCGATCAGCGAGCACAGCACGGCGTTGCCGGAGCCGGCGGCGATCAGGCGGTGGAACTCCAGGTCGTTCGCGACCAGGGACTCGATGGTCGGTTCGGCGTCGAGCGCGTCGAGCACGTCCTGGAGCTTGGCGATCTCGGCGTCGTTCATGCGCTGCGTGGCGAGGGCCGTGGCGGCGGGCTCCAGGATGCGGCGGACCTCCAGGAACTCCAGGACGGTGTCGTCGCGGTGGAAGTCGACCACGAAGCTCAGCGCGTCGAGCAGGAGGTTGGGCTCCAGGCTGGTGACGTAGGTGCCGTCGCCCTGGCGCACGTCGAGCACGCGGATCATCGACAGGGCCTTGACGGCCTCGCGCAGGGAGTTGCGCGACAGGCCCAGGCGCTCGGCCAGGTCGGCCTCCTTGGGCAGGCGGTCGCCCGGGCCCAGTTCGCCCGAGGTGATCATGCCCTTGATTTTGTCGATTGCCTCGTCGGTCAGTGCCATCGATTCCTCCGCGGCGACTCTACGCCCCGAGATCCAGCCGGTAGACCTCGACGGCGGTGCCGGCGAAGACTCGGGCCCGCTCGCCGGGGCTCACCAGGTCGGACACGGCCGCCAGCACCTCGCCGTAGGAGGCGGCGAGCAGGCAGACGGGCCAGTCGGAGCCGAACATCAGGCGGCCGGGGCCGAAGAGCAGGAGGGCCTCCTCGACGTACGGCCGCAGGTCCTCGCGTTTCCAGCGCTCCCAGTCGGCCTCCGTGACGAGGCCGGAGAGCTTGGCGGAGACGTTGGGCAGGGCGGCCAGGCCGAGCAGGCCGGCGCGCCACGAGGCGAAGCCGCCGGAGCGGATGGGCGGCTTGCCCAGATGGTCCAGGACGAACCGGACGTCGGGCAGCGCGGCGGCGGCCCGGGCGGCGGAAGGCAGCTGCTCGGGGCGGATCACCAGGTCGAAGGTGAGCCCGGCGGCACCCATGCGGCGCAGGCCGGCCCGCACGTCGGCGCGGTCCAGGTAGGCGACGTCCTCGGCCTGGACCTGGGCGCGCAGCCCGACGAGGCGGCCGGCGCCGGGCAGGTCGCGGTAGGTGGGGAAGACGGGGGCGGCCGGGTCGTCCCACGCGACCACGCCGGCGATCCGCGGGTGCTCCTGCGCGTGGCGGAGCAGGAGGGCCGCCTCGCCCGGGTCGCAGCGGCCGCCCTCGACCAGCACCGTGTGCGTCACGCCGGCCGCGGACAGGTCCCCGAGCAGATCCGGGAAGGCGAAGTCGCGGCGGATGGGGGCCAGCGCGGGGGCGTCGAGCCAGTCGTACCCGCCGCCGAGGTGCCACAGGTGGTGGTGCGCGTCGACGATCACAGCAGGCCCCGCCCCTCCAGGAACGCCCAGAGCGCGTCCGCGGGCGGATCGGCGAACCACGAGGCGTTGCGCCGGACCTGATCGGCCGAGTCGGCGCCGACGACGAGCCCGGAGACGGCCGGGTGCCGGGTGGGGAAGGCGATCGCCGCGGCCGGGAGCGTGGTGCCGAACTCGGCGCAGGCCGAGGCCAGCGAGCGGGCCCGCGCCACCACGGGGGCCGGCGCCTCGCCGTACTCGTAGGGAAGGGACGGGCCGGGGACGGGCGAGGCGAGCAGGCCGCTGTTGAAGACGCCGGCGGCGAGGACCGCGACCCCGGCCGAGGCGCAGTCCGCGAGCAAGGGGGCGGCGGGCTGCTCCAGCAGGGTGTACCGGCCGGCGACCAGGACGGCGTCGGGCGTGCACTCGGTGACGATCCGGTGCAGGACGGCCGGGTCCTTGGAGCCGGCGCCGATCGCGCCGACGACGCCCTGCGCGCGCAGCTCGGCCAGGGCCGGGAAGCCGGAGCGCAGGGCGGCCTCCGGGTGGTGCTCGGGGTCGTGCAGCAGGGCGAGGTCGATGCGGTCGAGGCCGAGGCGGGTCAGGCTCTCCTCGATCGAGCGCAGCACCCCGTCGCGGGTGAAGTCCCAGACCCGCCGGTGGGTGCGCGGCACGGCGAAGCCGTCGGCCAGGTCGTCGCCGCCGTCGCCGTCGACGGGCTCGAGCAGGCGGCCGACCTTGGTGCTGATCCGGTACTGCGCACGGGGCCGCCCGCGCAGCGCCCGGCCGAGGCGGCGTTCGGAGAGGCCGAGGCCGTAGTGGGGCGCGGTGTCGTAGAACCGGATGCCGGCGTTCCAGGCGGCGTCGACGATCGCGGCTGCCTCGTCGTCGGTGCGCTCCTCGTAGAGGTTCCCGAGCTGCGCGCAGCCCAGGCCGAGGATCACGGCGCGGCCCGCAGGCGCAGGCCGTGCATGCCGCCGTCGACGGCGAGCACGGTGCCGGTGGTGGCGCCGGCGAGGGGGCTGGCCAGGTAACCGATGGCGTGGGCGACCTCCTCGGCGCTGACCAGGCGGCCGGTCGGCTGGCGGGCCTCGAGCGCGGCCAGCTCGGCGTCGGGGTCCTCGGCCCGGTCGAGCAGGCGGCGCACCCACGGGGTGTCGGCGGTGCCGGGGTTGACGCAGCAGACCCGGATCCCCTGGCGGAGGTGGTCGGCGGCCATGGCGGCGGTGAGGGCCTGCACGGCGCCCTTCGTCGCGCTGTAGAGCGCCCGGTCGGGCAGTCCGGCGTGCGCGGCGATCGAGCAGGTGTTGACGATCGCGGCATGCTTCGAGCGCCGCAGGTACGGCAGCGCCGCCCGGCTGACCCGCACCAGCCCGACGACGTTGACGTCGAAGACCCGGTGCCACTCGTCGTCGGGGTTGTCCTCGACGGTGCCGATGGCGCCGATCCCGGCGTTGTTGACGAGGATGTCGATGCCGCCGAGGCGCCCGGCGGCGGCGGTCACGGCGGCCCGCACGGCGGCGTCGTCGGTCACGTCGGCGACGAAGCCGTCGATGCCCTCCGGCAGGCCGTCGGCGCGCAGGTCGAGGCTGGCGACGCGGGCGCCGCGATCGGCCAGGTGGCGCGCGGTGGCCAGGCCGATCCCGGAGGCGCCGCCGGTGACGACGGCGGCGAGACCGTCGAACTCACGCATGATGGACTCCCATACATCGGATGATTGCTGTCTATCAGTCCGATGCGTCCCTGCGCAAGGGTCCCGTCACGGCGATACATCCGATGTCCTGACGTGGCAGTGACGTTACTCCATGCCGCGCTTGCCCGGGGCCCAGAAGGGTTTGGTCAGCACGCTGCGCCGGGGCCAGCCCCGCTCCCGCACGAGGTGCTGGCGCACGGCCTGCACGGTGCGGGCCTCGCCGGCCACGTAGGCCTGACCGGGTTCCTCCGGAAGATCCAGCCGTTGTACGGCGAGCAGCAGCGCCGTCGAGTCCGCCGCGCCGGCGGCGTCCCGCTGGACCCACGTGACGGCCCCGTCCAGGGCGAGCCGGTCCCCGGGTTCGGCGGTCTCGACCACGGCCCGGCTGCGCGGGCGCTCGGCGGCCGGAAGCGCCCGCAGCATCGGCCCGAAGGCGACGGAGGCGGTCTCCTCGCCGACGAACAGGTGGTAGGCGGCCGGGCGGGTGACGAAGTCGCCCTTGGGCCGGCTGATGAGCACCTCGTCGCCGGCCTCGGCGGCGGCCGTCCAGCGGGCGCCGGGCCCGTCGCCGTGCAGCAGCACCCGCAGGTCGATCGCGTCGCCGGCCCGGTCCCAGACGGAGTAGGTGCGCAGCAGCGGGCCGAGGGCGCTCTTGGGGCCGACGTCGACCCGGACCTGCTGGCCGGCCGTCCACCCGGCGTCGCGCAGGGCGGCGGCCCGCAGCCGGATGTGCCGGAACCGGCCCGCGGCCGCGGTCTCGGTGACGGTCGCGCGGACGAACAGTCTCTCCCAGAGCCTCATGCCCGGGGACGTTACGTTTATCGGCGATATATCGGAACCTGCACCGGGTGCATTGTGGCAATGCACCCGCGCGTGGCTCCGCGTCAGATGTCCTCGTCGAGCTTCGTGCCGCGGCGCGGGTCGCGGATGCTGCGCCCGGTCGAGTCGACCGCGCCCTCGTCCACCTGGCCGCCGCGGGCCAGCTGGTGCTCGAGGCTCTGCTGGCGCTCCGCCGCGAAGCGGGCCGCCTCGCGGGCCGCGGCCTCGGGGCTGTCCGGGTCGATTCCGGTCGGGTCATGCGCGTTCATGCTGCTCACTCCCAGTTGTCACGGTGCAGGGCGTCGGCGGTTGCTGGGTCGGGTCACCTTACCCGCGTGGTTCTGCGCTAATCCATAGGGAATTTCCGCGGGTGGGCACGGGGCTACGTTGAAAGCAGTGGACCGACTCCCGGAAGGAGACCCGACGCATGGCAGAGCACAGCGTGCGCGACGCCGGCCAGATCGACCTCGGCGGCGACCTCACGGTCAATCGGCTCGGGTTCGGCGCGATGCGCATCACCGGCGAGGGCATCTGGGGCGACCCGCGTGACCGCGAGGAGGCCAAGCGGGTCCTGCGCCGGGCCGTCGAGCTGGGCGTGAACTTCATCGACACCGCCGACTCCTACGGCCCCGACGTCAGCGAGGAGCTGATCGCCGAGGCCCTGCACCCGTACCCGGAGGACCTGGTCATCGCCACCAAGGGCGGGCAGGTGCGCCCCGGCCCCGACAACTGGGTGCCCGACGGCCGGCCGGCGCACCTGCGCGAGGCCCTCGACGGCAGCCTGCGCAAGCTGCGGATCGAGCAGATCCCGCTGTACCAGTTGCACCGCCCCGACCCGAAGGTGCCCCTCGAGGACTCGATCGGCGCGCTGGTCGAGCTCAAGGCCCAGGGCAAGATCCGCCACATCGGGGTCTCGAACTTCACCGAGGAGCAGGTGCGGGCCGCGCAGCGCCTCACCCCGGTGGTGTCCCTGCAGAACCGGTACAACGTCGGCGACCGCGGCTCGGAGTCGCTGGTCGACCTGTGCGAGCAGGAGCAGATCGTCTTCCTGCCGTGGGCGCCGATCCACAACCTCGACGGCAACGCCGCGATCGAGGGGATCGCGAAGCAGTACGAGGCCACCACCCGCCAGATCGTGCTGGCCTGGCTGCTGGCCCGCTCGCCCGCGGTGCTGCCGATCCCGGGCACCGGCTCGATCGGCCACCTGGAGGGCAACGTGGCCGCGGCCGCCATCCACCTCACCCCGGCCGAGGTCGCCGACATCACCCGCAACGCGTAGGAAGATTTCTCCGGGCCGCGTGTCGGATCCGGCCCGCCCCCTTCGAGGAGGGGTTGGAAGCCGGGAAGGACCCGCACCCGAAGGAGTCACCGACATGCGCTACGTGATGCTGCTCGAGGCCGCCCAGCCCGCCACGCCCCCGCCCGCCGAGCTCATGGCCGCGATCATGAAGCTCGGCGAGGAGGCGACCGCGGCCGGCGCCCTGCTGGACAACGCCGGCCTGCTGCCGAGCGCGGCCGGCGCGAAGATCACCGTCACCGGCGGCGCCCTGAGCGTCACCGACGGGCCCTTCGCCGAGACCAAGGAGATGATCAGCTACGCCCTGTACGAGACCCGCACCCGCGAGGAGGCGGTCGAGTGGGCGTCGCGCTTCATGAAGCTGCACCGGGACCTGTGGCCGGCCTGGGAGGGCGAGTGCCGCCTGCTGAAGATCATGGGGCCCGAGGACTTCTGAGCGCTCCGTGCGGCTCCCCCCGGGCACCGCAATCCGGTGCGAGAATCCGGGGGTGAGCGGCGCGGACGTGGGGCGGGTCGTCGAGGCGGTGTACCGGATCGAGTCCGGGCGGATCATCGCGGCACTCGCCCGCATCGTCGGCGACGTCGGCCTGGCGGAGGACCTTGCGCAGGACGCGCTGCTCATCGCCCTGGAGCAGTGGCCCCTGCGCGGGGTGCCGGACGATCCCGGTCCGTGGCTCATGGCGACGGCCAAGCACCGGGCGATCGACCTGCTGCGGCGGCAGGAGAACTATCGGCGCAAGCTCGCCACCGTCGGGCGGGACGTGGAGCTGGCCGAGCGGGAGTCCGCCGAGGCCGGGATCGTCGACGCGCTCGACGACCACATCGGCGACGACCTGCTGCGGCTCATCTTCACCGCGTGCCATCCGGCGCTGAGCACCGAGTCGCAGGTGGCGCTCACCCTGCGGATGCTCGGCGGGCTGCGCACCGACGAGATCGCCCGGGCGTTCCTCACCACCGAGGCAACGGTGTCCCAGCGGATCCTGCGGGCCAAGAAGACCCTCGCCAAGGAGCGGGTGCGCTTCGAGCTGCCGCCGGCGTCCGAGGTGCCGGCCCGGCTCGCGGCGGTCCTCGGCACGGTCTACCTGATCTTCAACGAGGGGTACTCCGCGACGGCCGGGGACGGCTGGGCGCGGCCCGCGCTGTGCGAGGAGGCGCTGCGGCTCGGGCGGGTGCTGTGCGGGCTGCTGCCCGCCGAGGCCGAGGTGCACGGGCTGGCCGCGCTGATGGAGCTGCAGGCGTCGCGGGTCGGGGCGCGCACCGACGCCGAGGGGCGGCCCGTGCTGCTGCTCGACCAGGACCGGCGGCGGTGGGACCGGCTGCTCGTCCGGCGAGGGCTGGCGGCGCTGCGCCGGGCCGAGGAGCTGGGCACCCTCGGGCCCTACGGGCTGCAGGCCGCGATCGCCGCCGAGCACGCGAGGGCGCGGACGGCGGCGGAGACGGACTGGGGGCGGATCGCGGCGCTGTACGGGGTGCTGGCCTACGTGGCGCCGTCGGCGGTGGTCGAGCTCAACCGGGCGGTGGCGGTCGGGATGGCCGACGGGCCGGCCGCGGGACTGGCGATCGTCGACGGGCTCGTCGCGAAGGGGGAGCTGCCGGGGTACCCCCACCTGCCGGCCGCCCGCGGCGAGCTGCTCGAACGGCTCGGCCGCGGGCAGGAGGCCCGGGCCGAGTTCGCCCGCGCCGCCGAGCTGACCCGCAACGAGGTGGAACGGGAGCTGTTCAGCCGGCGCGCGACCACGCCCTGAGCCTGCTCGACTCCCGGAAGACGGCGAAGCCGCACCGGACGACGCTGGACGGCACGAGCAACGCGTGCGGCGCCCGGCCCTACGCACCGAAGACGGCGAAGCCGCACCGGACGAGGCTGGACGGCACCAGCAGCGCGTGCGGGGCCCGGAAGGGCCGGGCGCGCGCCGGCCCGGCAACGCCGTCACCGCAACGTGCTCAGGACCGCGACCGCCGCGCCGATGGAGAGGCAGACGGTAGGGCGAGGGGGCGGAGGCGTGGCGGCCGAGAAGCGACGGTGGCTGGCCGACCAGCCGATGGCGCGCAAGCTGATGCTGCTCGTGCTCGTCGGGTGCGCGGTCGGTGCGGTGGTGCTCGGGGCCGGCGCGTACGGGCTCGGGCGGGTCAACCAGCGCGCCGACGAGCTGTACCGCGTGAACCTCGTGCCGTCGGCGCACCTGGCGAAGCTCGACGAGGCGGCGCTGCGGGTGCGCAACGCCGTGGCCAACCTGGCGCTGTCCAACGGTCCGGTGGCCACCAAGGCGTTCGCGGCCGACATCGCGGCCGCCGACGGGGAGGTCGACGCGCAGGTCGCCGCGTACCGCACCAACCTGCACGACGTGCGGCAACGGCAGCTGCTGGACCGGTTCACGATCTGGTGGGGAGCCTTCCGCAACATCCGCGACCACCGGCTGCTGCCGCTCATCGAGGCGGGGGACGTGGCCGGGTTCCAGCAGGCGTACCTCGGCGACGGCGAGACGGTCGCCGGCAACGCGATCGGCGCCCTGCAGCAGCTCATCGCCTTCGAGCAGGCGAGCGGGCGGCACGGGGCCGCCGAGGCCGCGCGGGCCTACCGCACGGCGTGGATCGCGATGGGGGCGGCCCTGCTCGCCGGGCTCGTCGTCGCGATGGTGCTCAGCCGGTACGTCACCGGGCTGGTCGTCCGGCCGATCCGGCGCGTGCACGCGGTCCTGACCGCGGTCGCGGCGGGCGACCTGACGGCGCAGGCCGACGTCGCCCAGCGCGACGAGGTCGGCGAGATGGCCCGCGCGCTCGGCGCCGCCACGGCCAGTACCAGGGAAGCGGTCCGGTCCCTGGGGGACAACTCCGCCACGCTCGCCGCGTCGGCCGAGGAGCTCGCCGCGATCAGCCGCCGGATCGGGGGCAGCGCGACCGAGGCCGACAGCCGGGCCGGCGACGTGGCCCGCACCGCCGGCGCGGTCAGCGAGCACGTGGCCGCGGTGGCCGGGGGCGCCTCCGAGATGGGCGACGCGATCGAGGAGATCTCCCGCAACACCGCCCACGCGGCCAGCGTCACCGCCTCGGCCGTGTCGATCGCGGCCGCTACCAACGAGACGATCGGCAAGCTCGGCGCCTCCTCCAGCGAGATCGGCGAGGTCGTCAAGGTCATCACGCAGATCGCCGGGCAGACGAACCTGCTCGCGCTCAACGCGACCATCGAGGCGGCCCAGGCGGGGGAGTTCGGCAAGGGGTTCGCGGTCGTCGCGCAGGAGGTCAAGGACCTCGCCCGGGAGACGGCCCGGGCCACCGACGACATCGGCCGCCGGGTGCAGGCGATCCAGGTCGACACCGAGGAGGCGGTCGCGGCGATCGGGCAGATCGGCGACGTGATCGCGCAGATGAGCGAGTACCAGAACGCGATCGCGGCGGCGGTCGAGCAGCAGGCGGCGACGGCCCGCTCGATGAGCCACAGCGTCGGCGAGGCGGCCGGCGGCTCGACCCGGATCGCGGGCACCATCGCCGGCGTCGCCGACGCCACTGCCCAGACCAACGAGGGCGTGTCCAGCACCGGCCGGGCGGTCGACCAGCTCGCCGCGATGGCCTCCGAGATGCGGGCGCTGGTCGCCCGGTTCACGTACTGAGGGGCACCCTTGTCCGTTCGCGCACTGCTGGCGGTACCGCTGCTGCTCCTGGCCCTGCTCGCCGGGTGCACCGAGAGCCTGACCTCCCCGGCGGAGTCCGGGCCGCTCGCGCGGGTGGCGCTGCTGCTGCCCGAGCTCAAGGCCAGCCGCTACGAGGCGGGGGATCAGCCGTACTTCGCCCAGAAACTCTCCGAGCTGTGCCCCGGCTGCACGGTGGACTACCGCAACGCCGAGCAGCACGCGGCGACCCAGCTGCAGCAGGCCAAGGACGCCCTCGACCAGGGGGCGAAGGTGCTCGTGCTGGCCCCGGTCGACAGCGTCGCGGCCGGCGACATCGTGCGCGCCGCCAAGGCCCGGGGCGTGCCCGTCATCTCCTACGACCGCCTGGTGCTCAACGCCCCCGTCGACTACTACATCTCCTTCGACAACGCGAAGGTCGGCACGCTGCAGGCGGCCGCCCTGCTGCAGGCCCTCGGCGCCAAGGCGGGCCAGGGCGAGATCCTGTGGATCAACGGCTCCCCGACGGACAACAACGCGACGATGTTCAAGCAGGGCGCCCACGCGGGCCTCGACGGCAAGGTGCGCGTCGCCGCCGAGTCCGACACCGCCGAGTGGAACCCGGACAACGCCAAGGCCTGGACCGCCCGCATCCTGCCGACGCTGCGCGGCCGGAGCATCGTCGGCGTCTACGCGGCCAACGACGGCACCGCGGGCGCCGCCATCGCCGCCATGAAGGCCGCCGGCGTGCCGCAGGTGCCGGTCACCGGCCAGGACGCGGAGACCGCGGCGCTGCAGCGGATCCTGGTCGGCGAGCAGTACATGACGGTGTACAAGGCGATCCGCACCGAGGCCGAGACGGCCGCGACGCTGGCCAACGACCTGCTGCGGGGCCGGCACCCGGCCGGGACCACCGCGGTCGGCAACGGCGCCGGGCAGGTGCCGTCGATCCTGCTCGACCCGGTGACGGTCACCCGGGACACGATCGCGAGCACCGTGGTGAAGGACGGCTTCGTGACCCCGGGCGCGCTGTGCGCGGGCGCCTACGCCGACGCCTGCCGGGCCGCCGGCATCGCGTAGCGGTGCGGGCGGATCACCCCCGTTTGTCCCAGTGACCCGCCCGCAGGTACAGACACGCGCCGGCCGTCGACGAGGTTGCGCGGTCCCGGTTGCGGAAACCCGACACAACACGACGCGCCGCCGGACCGGGGTCCGGCGGCGCGCCGCGAGGTGCGATGGGTCAGACGAGCAGGCGGGCCTTGATGGCGGCGATGTTCGCGTCGGACAGCAGCAGGCCCTGGTGCAGGTAGGCGTCGAAGCTGCCGTAGATGTGGTACAGCTCGGCGAACGCGGCGCGCAGCCAGGCGACCTGGACGGCGTCGGAGCGGCCGAGGTAGGTGTTGCTGAGCAGGAAGTCTGACTCGACGGTGCCCGCCGGCACGCCGAGCAGGGTCAGCAGGACGGCGGTGGCCCAGCCGGTGCGGTCCTTGCCGGCCGAGCAGTGGTACACCACCCCGCCCGAGGTGTTGCCCGCGATCGCGAGCAGCGTGTCGCGGAAGGCGTAGTCGGCGCCGATGAAGTTGACCATGAACGGGTAGCCGATGGACTGGCCCAGGTCCGACGAGCCGGACAGCAGGCCCGCGGCCAGCGCCGCGGCCAGGGTGCCGATCGCGTTGTCGTGGAAGCGGATGCCGTGGCTCAGGGAGGCGACGTCGGCCACCTGGTAGGCCACGCCGGCGGGAGCGTGGTCCGGCGCGTCGTTGCGCTCGGAGACGTTGCGCAGGTCGACGTCCCGGTTGATGCCGTGGTCGATGACCACCTGCCACTCGGCGGCGGTCAGGTTGCTGAGCTTGTTGGACCGGAAGACCACACCGGTGCGCACGGTGTGGCCGTCCGCCGTGGTGTAGCCGCCGACGTCGCGGAAGTTGGTCGCGTTGGCGAGCCCGAGCGACCGTTCCCAGGTCGCCGCGGGCGCCGCCGCCGCGGGGGTGGCGACGGCGGTGCCGGCGAGCACCGCGGCCGCGAGGGCCAGGCAGGCCCGGCGAGTGATCCCCATGTGGCCGTACTCCGTTCGATGGGTGGGTTGAGCAGCCGCGCCCCATATAGCCGGATTCGAGTGACGGGCATCTATCGCCTGGCCTGCCGGTGGGTGACGCTTGCGCGCCGGTCAGGGCTTGGAGGGGGCACTCGCCTCATCGAGGAGCCGGCGGTGCAGCTCGGTGGTGAGCACGTGGATGGCCCGGGTCAGCTCCGTGTTGGTCTTGAGCTCCAGCTCCTGCTCGTGGAAGTCGTGATCGGCCTTGGCCTGCTGGAACGACGCCTGCCGGTTCTGGCCGATCATGACGAAGGTGGACAGGAAGATCGCTTCCAGGGACACGACCAGGGTCAGCGTCGGCCACGGATTGCGCTCAATCCACAGCATCCAGACGGCGAAGAGGATGACGTGGACGTACACGAACCACATCGATCCGGCGAAGGCCGTGATCGCGTCGGCGACCCGCAGCTGGAGGCTGGCCGCGCGCTTGGCCTGGTGTGCGGAGACGACCGGGTGGTGTTGGGGGCTCGTCATGGGCAACAGTGTCCGTCCTGGGTCGGAAAAAGGGGGGATAGGGGTTCTGGCCGCCGCGCGCTAACGTCCAGCCATGGGAACCTCCGTTGCGCTGCCCGAAGAGCTGCTCCTGCTCGCCTACGACGACGAGTCGGGGCGGGCCACCGGCTCCACGATCGGGCTCGACCTGGCCATGGCGGCCGCCGTGCTGGTCGAGCTGGCCCTGGCCGGGCGGCTCGCCTACGGCGACGGGACGATGCTGGTGACCGACCCGGCGCCGACGGGTGAGCCGATCGCCGACGAGGTGCTGGCCCGGGTGGCCGCCGACGCCCCGCACACGCCGGCGTCCTGGGTGCAGCGGCTGCGGCACGGGCTGCGCGAGCGGGTGCTGGCCGACCTGTGCGCGCGCGACGTCGTCTGCGACGTCGACGAGACGGCCATGGACGGCTATGTGCACCTGCACCGGTACCCCACCATCGACCCCTCCGTCGAGGCGGGCATCCGGGAGCGGCTCAGCCGCGCGCTCGTCGGCGACGAGACGCCGGACGAGCGGACCGCCGCGCTGGCGACGCTGGTCGCGGCGGCCCGGATGGAGCCGACGCTGGGGCTGCCGGCCGAGGAGGCGGCGGCCGCGCACGGGCGCCTGCAGCAGATCAGCGACTTCGCCGGGTTCAGCGGGTCGGTGAGCATGGAGGAGTCCTCGATCCGCCCGTCGGTCGCCCTGGTGGTCGCGGTCCTGGTCAAGGCCATCCAGACCGCTCTGGGCACCGCCAAGCCGACGGCCTGAGGCTCGCTTCGAGGTCGGACCGGCCCTGCAGGTCGGTGCGCAGGCCGGCCCGGAGGGGCGAAGCGCCCTCCGGGCCGTTGTGCGTCAGCGGGGTGCGTCAGCAGGGGCCGTTGCAGGCCAGGACCTTGAGCCGGTCCAGGGCGCCGTTCCACTGGTTGGAGTCGCCCGCGAAGGGGCCGCTGCTGGAGTACTGCCAGAAGGACCACGTCGGGGCGCCGGCCGGGAGGGTGCCGGGGGTGCTGGTGTAGCGGGCGATCCACAGCGGGGAGTTGGCCCAGAAGCCGCTGTAGTTGCCGGTGCAGGTCGTCCACCAGTCGGTGGTGGTGTAGATGACCGCCCAGCGGCCGGTCTTGGTGTGGTACTCGTTGAGGAACGAGCGGATCCAGCTCTGCATGCCGGCCTGGGACAGGCCGTAGCAGGTGGCGCCGTAAGGGTTGTACTCGATGTCCAGGGCGCCCGGCAGGGTCTTGCCGTCCTTGGACCAGCCGCCGCCGTGTGCGACGAAGTAGTCGGCCTGGGCGGCGCCGGTGCCGCCGTTGGGGATCGCAAAGTGGTACGACCCGCGGATCATGCCGATGTTGTAGGAGCCGTTGTACTGCTGGGCGAAGGACGGGTTGGTGTAGTACGTACCCTCGGTCGCCTTGATGTAGGCGAAGCGTGAGCCGGCGTTCCACTGCGCCTGCCAGTTGACGTTGCCCTGGTAGCCGGACACGTCCTGTCCGTAGGTGACGGTGGCCGCCGAGGCGGGGTTGCCGGTGAGGAACGTGGCGACCAGGGCGGCTGCCATGGACAGCGCCGCCAGTGCGCCGAGCCGTCGAAGGGTCACGATGCGCCTCCTCGTGGGGGGTGGGGGTCGGCCCTTTCGGTAAAGAGCTTCGCCGATTAGCTCACGCCCGTGGGAAACTTTCAAGAGACGAACATCGAAGTTTGCGGAAAGATCTGAGCGATGAACGTCAATGGACATCGTGTGCTGAACAGGTGTAGTGTGCGCCGCTGTAGGAAGATTACAGAAAGTTGTCGATGTCGTAAATTGCCAACCGGAGGTCGCCGTGGCTCGACTCACCCGCCGTGCCGCCCTGCGCGGCGCCGTCCTGCTCGGTGGGGCGGCCGCCGGTCTCGCCGCGCTGCGGCCCGCCGGGGCGGCCGTGGAGCAGGTCTCGATCGCCAGCTGCGGCGCCTGGGGTGCCCGCCCGCCGTCCGGGCCGCTCACCATCGACCAGCACCGCCCGAACAAGATCGTCGTGCACCACACCGCGATGGCCAACTCGACCGACTTCTCGCAGGCGCACGCCTTCCAGAACTCGCGGGACATCCAGAACCTGCACATGGACACCAACGGCTGGGTCGACAGCGGCCAGCACTTCACCAACAGCCGCGGCGGCTGGCTGACCGAGGGCCGCAACGGGAGCCTCTACGCGCTGCTGCACGGCCGGACCATGGTGCAGGGCGCGCACTGCGTCGGGCAGAACGACCAGGCCATTGGCATCGAGAACGAGGGCACCTACCTGACCGAGCAGCCGCCGGCGGCGCTCTGGAGCAGTCTGGTGGCCTTCTGCGCGTTCACCTGCCAGCAGTACGGCATCGCGCCCACCGAGATCTACGGGCACAAGGACTTCAACACCACCCAGTGCCCGGGACTGCTGCACGACCGCCTGCCCGAGCTGCGCTCCGCGGTGGCCGCACGTCTGTGAAAAGCTCCGCGGTGGCCGCAGGTCTGTGAAAGCTCCGCGGTGACCGCACGTTTGTGCAAAGCCCGCGGGGGGCGCAAGAGTCGCCCCCCGCGGGTCGTGCGTCAGGCGCCGCCGTTGAGCACGGCGTAGATCGACGCCGGCGGCTCGACCACGTCGGCGCCGGTCGGCGCGGCCGGGACGGTGGCCTTGCCGTAGTTGCTCACCGTCAGCTTCAGCTGGTGCGCCGCCTTGTCGCCGGCCGCCGGCACGTCGATGACCAGCTCGGAGAGCTGCCCGTCGGCGCCGAGGGTGGCGGTGAACGGCACGCTGGCCGCCTTGTCGCCCAGGGCCTTGATGACCTCTTCGTCCGTCACGGGGGACTTGTCGCCCTTGCCCAGGTCGAGGGTGCCGGTGAACTTCTTGTCGCCGGCGGCCTGCACGCCCTGCGCGCTCTTGAGCAGCGCCGCGATGCCGGTCAGGTCGGCGTCGTCGGCCTTGAGGCTCAGGTCCTGCGAGTCCTTGATCTTGGAGCGGTCGACGTGGATCCACTTCTTGCCGTTGAGCAGTTCCAGGCCCGGCACGGCGCCGGCCGCCGCGCCCATGTCCATCTTGAGGTACGCCTCGGGCTCGAGCACGAGCAGTTCCATCGAGAACTTCATGTCGGCGTCGGTGCCGGAGATCTTGATGTGCGCGTGCTTCTTCGGCGCGTCGATCGAGCCCGAGCCGGCGCCGTCGCGCGCGGTGAAGGCGACGTCGTAGACGCCCTTGTCGTACTCCTTCAGGGACCCCAGGAGGGTTTCCTTCGGGTCGGCCGGCTTCGAGCTGGCGGCCGCGGCCGGGGTCGAGCCGTCGCCGGCCTTGTCGCCGCAGGCACCGGCGGCGAACACGACGGAGACCGCGGCGAGCAGTGCCGCGCTCCGTCCCCATGCAAGCTTCATCGGATTCTTCCTGGAAGGGGGTATGAGCCGCCGCAGCGTACAGTCCCGCGGCCCCGGTGGTGGGCCGTTTCCGGTGTTGCCTCCCGTCATGTACCCGATTTCACACAACCGGGGGGCCGGCCCGGCTCGCCCTGGTTTCCTCCGTGATGTCCGGTGGTCACCGTCCGTTCCCCTTCGCGACACCGCCAGGGGACGTTCGTCGATGAGCGGGGGGCCGAGCTATTGTGGTCGGCACGGATGACGCTTGAGGGATGCTCACGGGGGCACACATGGGACGCGGACGAGCCAAGGCCAAGCAGGCGAGGATCGCGCGAGAGCTGAAGTATTTCAGCCCGCCCACTGATCTGACCGCGCTCCAGCACGAGCTGGCCGGCGTGCCACACGCCGTGGACGACGACCCCGACGAGGCCTACACCGACTACGAGCGCGAGGAAGCCCCGTCGCGCTGACGTCCAGCCGGGATGCACAGCCGGCACCGTGATCGCCCTCAGCCGCATGTGGGGGCGTTCATGCGACGGCTGATGGGGATCATCCGGCGGCGACCACCGTCTGAAGCGGGCTTCACCGACGCGGGCGAGACCCCTGGGGACCATCCGGCGGCGGCTCGCCGGCGTTGGGCGCCCGGCGGTGGCCCGAAACACGGCGGCCACCGCCTGGAAGCGGGCTTCACCGACGCGGGCGAGACCCCTGGGGATCATCCGGCGGCGGCCCGCAGGCGTCGAGCCCCGGCGGCGGCCCGAAACACGGCGGCCACCATCTCGAAGCCGGCTTGACCGACGCGGGCGGGACCCCGCCTGCGTGCGTCAAGCCGCCCTGAGTGACCGGTCGGCACCGCTGGGCGTCCACGCCCGGAGCTTCTCCGGGTTGCGGACCGCCCACAGGCGGTTGATGCGCCCGTGTGACACGGCGAAGGCGATCACCGCCACGATCTCGCCGTCGCGCTCGGCGACCAGGCCCGGCTGGCCGTTCACCGTGCGCTCCCGCAGCGTCATGGCCGGGACCCAGGCGGCGAACTCCACCGCGAAGCGGGCCAGCCGGGCCGCGCCCACGATCGGCCGGGGCAGCGCGTTGACCAGCCCGCCCCCGTCGACGGTGCCGACCGCGTCCGGGTCGAGCAGCCAGACGAGGGCCTCGATGTCCCCGGCCTCCCACGCCTGCCTGAAGTCCCGGACCAGCGCCGCCTGCTCCGCCGCCGGGAGCGCGGCGGCCCGCGGCGCCTCGACGCGGCGGCGGGCCACCGAGGCGAGCTTGCGGCAGGCCGTCGGCGTGCGCCCGACGATCGCCGCCACCTCGGTGAACGAGTACTTGAACACGTCGTGCAGCACGAACGCGACCCGCTCGGCCGGGGTCATCGACTCCAGCACGACGAGGAACGCCATGCTTACCGACTCGTCCAGCGTGACCCGGTCCGCCGGGTCGGCCGCGCCCGGGCCGGGCAGCGGCTCCGGGAGCCACTCGCCCACGTAACGCTCCCGCCGGGCCCGGGCCGAGCCGAGCACGTCGAGGCAGATCCGCCCGGTGACCGTGGTCAGCCAGGCCCCCGGCGACGCGATGTCCGCCCGCTGCCCCGGGGTGAGGGTGTACCACCGGGCGAACGCCTCCTGCACCACGTCCTCGGCGTCGGCCAGCGAGCCGAGCAGCCGGTACGCGAGGTTGATCAGCTGCCGCCGCTCGTCGATCGGTTCGCTCATACCAATCTGACGAGGCGGCGCCCCGAAACGTGACGTCACGTTTGCGCGGGTTGCGTCGTCGTACGGACATGCGTAAGGCTTTCGCCGCCCTCGCGGCACTCCTCCTGTTGATCGTCGTCGCCCAGTTCTTCTTCGCCGCGAGCGGCGCCTTCGGCGACTCCTATGCCGCGCACCACGCGCTGGGCTACGTCATCTTCCTCGTCCCGGTCGCGATGATCGCCGTCGCCGTGCCGGCCCGGGTCCCGGGCCGGCTCATCGCCCTGTCCGCCCTGATCTGTGTTCTGACCAGCCTGCAGGTCCTCATCGCGGTGGCCGCCAGGGCGATCGGCGAGGACTCCGTGGCCGGGCGGCTCGTCTTCGGCCTGCACGCCCTGAACGCCCTCGCGATGCTGGCCGTCACCTGCTGCATCGCCTACCGGGCGCGCGCCCTGGCCGGATCGTAGGCGGGTGAAAAGCCGGACGGCCTGCTCGCCCCCGGGCGCGCGCCGTAGCCGGACCGTTGGCGGGTGACGGGCCGGGCGGCCGGATCGTAGGCGGGTGACGGGCCGGGCGGCCTACTCGTGGGGGAGCAGGTAGCGCCAGTTCAGCTGGGCGCGGCGGCCGTCCGGCAGCCGGAAGACCGGCCACTGGGACAGGTCCGGGTGCGGGACGGCGCGGATCAGCGCGCGGGCCTGGCGGTCGCGCAGGTCCATCCGCGCCACGAACTCGTTCTTGCCCAACTGCGGCACCGGCACGCCCTGCGGCCACGGGCGCAGCGTCGCCGTCGTCGGCTGGGCGGCGTCGATCAGGGTGACGACGACGCGGACCGCCTCCGGCTGGAACCGGGTGCCGGCGCGGTTCACCCGGTCGCGCAGCTGGGTCAGGTGGTCCAGCAGGGCGTAAGCCGGCGGGGGGTACGCGCGGTCGCGGCGGGTCTCCTCCAGGCCCTCGAACGACCCGGAGTACCTGCGGCCGTTGTCGCGGGCGGTGATGACCGTCGAGGGGACGTCGGCGACGATCGGGGCGCCCGGGCGCCGGCAGGCGTTGGCCGGGTCGCGCAGCACCGTGGTGGCGTGGGTGCGCAGGGAGCGCACCTCGGCGCCGTTGATCCGCAGGCGGCGGGTGGCGTCGGCGATGAGCAGGCCGTCGTCGTAGGCGACCAGGCGCGGGGCGCGCAGCATGGTCCAGCCGGCCGGGACGAAGCCGCCGACCAGCTCCCAGGTCAGCATCGGGCGCGGCTTGCGGCCGGCCTCCGGGTCGTCGGCGGCGACCGCGGCCGCCGCGCCGCCGACCGCGGTGGTGAGTCCGACGGCGCCGGCCGCCACGAGCAGGCTTCTGCGGTTCATCGTGCAACGCTCCCGATCGTTCCCGGGCCCGCGCTCCGGGCCAGCCGTTGCATTCAACGACAATTCGGGCAAAAGGGTGCAGTCACCGACGCGCAGCGCGGCGGCCGCTGGCCTGGCCAGGTCACCTGGCCGCCGCGGCTGGGGTGCGCATGTCGCGGATGCACCCGCACATGCTGCGCCATACCTTCGTCACGACCGTGCTCGACGCTGGCGTCAGCGTCCGCGACGTGCAGATCGCCGCCCGCCTCGCCGACCCGCGAACCACCATGCGCTACGACCGGGGCCCGTAACAACCTCGACCGGCACGCCAACTAGATCCTCGCCGCGTACATGGCCTCCGGCACGTAGGCGAAGCTCGCGACTCTGCCGATGCGTGCGTATGCACTGAAATGCTCCGCCGGTGGGGCGTTGGGATGGTGCTCGACCTTTCGCAGGCTTCGGTGGAATTGACAGCCGGCCGGACGTGGCAGATGCAAGAACCGGCTGCGATACGCTGCCGATAAGCGCGGATGGCGGCCGATTGTTCGACGCGTTGCCGCACTGGCGGGCCGGCGTGACGGCGGCGGTGGCGTTGGTGCGCGGCGGCCAGCGCGGGCGCGTCCGGTCTCTGCGGCGCCGCCCTTGCGGTCCGGCGGTGCGGGGTCGGTGTGGTCGGCGACAACCCGGTCGACGGGGTGTTCGGCGGGGTGTTCGGCCTGTTCGGGCGGTAGCGTCGGCGGGACCGGCGGGGGAACCGGCGCTGGGGCCGGGTCGGACCGGGCCCGCCGATCGTCGGCCGTGGTCACCGGCGGGACGCCACCATGGATGCGGCGCAGCTTCTGGCCGTGCCGCTGAGCAAGGCCCCACGCTCAATGCCGCGTAGCTTAATTTGATCTTGGTGGTGTTCCGGCGTGTTGGGGTGACATTGACGGCGATGCCGGTTTGGATCGCGGGTCATGACCTCGGATGTGGTGGACCGGCCGGTGGTGCGTCCTGACCAGGTCACATTGGGTGTGTTGATCTCGCAGGTGCCGCGGGATGCGGTAGATGACGCGGTCGCGGTGTGCGGGGTGCGGGAGCAACGGGCGGATGGCAAGCTCCCGGCGCACGTCACGGCGTATCTGACCCTTGCGCTGGCGTTGTTCCCCGATGATGACTATGAAGAGGTCGCGGCCAGGGTGACCGGGTCCCTCGACGGGTTCGGGGTGTGGAACGCGGGCTGGGCGGTGCCGACCTCCAGCGCGGTCACGCAGGCCCGTAAACGGCTGGGCCGTGACGTGTTCGCGGAGTTGTTCGAGCGCACGTGCGGGCCGGTCGCGGGCCGGGCCGGCCCGGCCGCTGCGGCGTCGGCGCTGGGTGCGGCGCGGGGCTCGTTCCTGCGCTCGTGGCGGCTCCTGGCCATCGACGGGTTCGAGGTCGACGTGCCGGACACACCCGCGAACGGCGCCGAGTTCGGCTATGGCAGCAACGGTGAGCGGCAGTCGTCATTCCCGAAGGCGCGGGTCGTCGCCCTGGCCGAGTGCGGCACCCACGCGTTCGTCGCTGCGGCCATCGGCGGGCACAACGAGGCGGAGAAGACCCTCGCGGCCAGGTTGTATCCGCGGCTGCGCGGCGACGAACTGCTGACCGCCGACCGCGGTTTCTACTCCTGGCAGGCCTGGAAGGCCGCTCAGGCCACCGGCGCGCAACTGGTGTGGCGGGCGCCGACGAATCTGGACCTGCCCGTCATCAAAGTCCTGCCCGACGGCACCTACCTCAGCGTGCTGATCAAACCCGAGATCCGGTTCATCCCGCGCCGGGAACGACTCCTGGCCGCCGCCCGCGCCGCCACCGATCTGCACAACCTCGACACCATCCCGCACGCCTTCAACCAAGCCGGTGAACCGATCGCGCACCTGGTCCGGGTCATCGAATACGACATCCCCGACCGCACCGGCAACGGCCACCACGAACTGATCGCCCTGACCACCACCATCCTCGACCCCGCCGACGCCCGCGCCGACGAACTCGCCGCCGCCTACCACCAGCGCTGGGAACAAGAAACCAGCCACGACCAGCTCAAAACCCACCTCCGCGGCCCCGGCCGCATCCTGCGCTCCCGGCTCCCCGACCTCGTCCACCAGGAAATCTGGGCCTACCTCATCGTCCACCACGCGATCACCGCCCTGATCGCCCAAGCCTCCGCCGCCGCCGACCTCGACCCAGACCGAATCTCCTTCACCCAAACCCTGCGCCTGATCCGCCGCACCGCCACCGGAACCGCCGCCATTCCCCCCTCAGGACTGGACCGACAGACTCCCCCACCACCTCAACACCATCGCCGGACTCCGCATCCCACCACGCCGTGAACGGACCTGCCCCCGCGCCATCAAACGCGTCCGGCACTGCCACTACCGCCTCAAACAACCCGGCGAACCAGCCAGCACCCACCACGACAAACCAGCCACCATCCGCCACCACCCACTCACAACAAGATCAACTTAAGCTACGCGGCATTGTCCCCACGCTCGATGCCGCTCATGTTCCCGACGGAACTGCTCCCTTGCCGGACAGTACCGCCGAGACCTGGTCCGGTCACGCATGGCAGCCAATTCCGTGCGACTGAAGAATGACAACTGCCCCATGTATTGATTATCCCCGACCTCGCCCAGAATCACCGCCCCGAACGGTAACGACAATGTCAAATGGTGCACGCTCATGCCGCGATGAGGGTGCGCTCACCGTCGCGCTGTTACGCCGGGCTCCAAGGCAACCTCCGGTTGGCGGCGCCACCCAAGCCGGTGGCGGGACCGGATCGTCGAGAATGGACAATAGGTTACCTTCGTAAAACTCTCTGCAGAGAATTCTAGGGAATTCGTCGAAAGGTTTGGGAAGTTCGAGGATGTCAACAAGGACAAGGCTGCCGTTGGCAGATGGTCAGCGAGCGGGTTCAACGACAGGAGTTTGTTCGTGCCGATGACACTGACCACCGAAGATCTGGGCGATGTACCGGATGTGAACGCAGCGACGCTGGACGAGCTGCTCGCATCGGACGCGTTCGGCAAGTTCGCCGCTCTCAGTGCGTCCGATGAGGAGTTCATCCAGGCCAGCAACGAATGGGAGCCGGGCGCGGCGTGTGCGGCCTTCATGCAGGCCCATGGTTCTGACCCATGGGTGATGGAATACCGCGAGCGCGGTCAGCAGTTCCGTGCCGAGGGGCAGGTCACGCTGGAACAGGTGCGGCAGGCGTTCCAGTCGTACCTGCTCGGCGGGTCGGAGTGGCGCACGGCGTTCGCCTGGAGCGAGATAGCACTGTAGGCGGGTCTGGCGTGGGGCAATCCGACGATCTGACGCGCGCGTGGTGTGATCTTACGATGTGGTGGTGGAGCCACTGAAGATGCTGGAAACGCGGCCGGGCTCGCACTCGCTGCTGCTGAATGCCCGGGAGCACGGCCGGCGACGAGGTCGCGGAGGAGCTCGGCCATGAGCCGAACGGCTACTTCTGGGAGGGGGTCGCCGCGTTGCTCGCCGCCACTGAGGCGCCCGAGCTGGAGGGATATCCGGCACCTTAGGCGCCGGATATCCCGGGGAATGACCGGTTGTCAGGACAGGACGCGGACCTGGACCGTCGTGGCCATCTCGGCCAGCTGGGTCAGGATCTCCTGCGGGTAGTCGATGGCGATGTCGGTGAGCAGGTAGCCGTATTCGCCGCGGGTGGCCAGGATCTGGCCCTCCACGTTTACCTTGTGGCCGGCGAAGATGCTGTTCACCTCGGCCAGCACGCCCGGGACGTTGTGGTGCAGCAGGGCGATGCGGTGCGTCTCCGGCAGCTGCTGCAGGTTGAGGGACGGCAGGTTGACGCTGAGCGTCGTGGAGCCCTCCGCGACGTACTTGTGCAGCTTCTCGGCGACGAACGAGCCGATGTCGGACTGCGCCTCCTCGGTCGAGCCGCCGATGTGCGGGGTGAGGATGACGTTGGGCAGGCCGCGCAGGGAGGAGACGAACTCGTCGCCCTTGCCCTTGGGCTCCTTCGGGAACACGTCGACGGCGGCGCCCGCGAGGTGACCGTTGTCGAGGTGGCGGCGCAGGGCCTCGTGGTCGATGACGAAGCCGCGGCTGAGGTTCAGGAAGATGCTGTTCGGGCGCATCCTCGCGAACTGCTCCTCGCCGAAGAAGCCGCTGTTGCCCGGCCGGCCGTCGACGTGCAGGGTGACGATGTCGGAGAGCTCGAGCAGCTCGTCGAGGGAGTTGCAGCGCACGGCGTTGCCCAGCGCGAGCTTCTCGCTGGTGTCGTGGAAGTACACCCGCAGGCCCAGGTTCTCGGCGAGGACCGACAGCTGCGTGCCGATGTTGCCGTAGCCCACGATGCCGAGGGACCGGCCGCGGATCTCGTGCGAGCCCACCGCGTCCTTGTTCCAGACGCCGTTGTGCATGTCGGCGTTCTTCTCGGTGAGCCGCCGGGTGAGCGCGATGATCTCGGCGATGGCCAGCTCCACCACGCTGCGGGTGTTGGAGAACGGCGCGTTGAACACGGCGATGCCGGACTCGGCGGCGGTGCGCAGGTCGATCTGGTCGGTGCCGATGCAGAAGGCGCCGATGGCGCGTAGGTGCGAGGCGGAGGCCAGGGCATTGGCGGTGACCTGGGTCTTGGATCGGATGCCCAGCAGGTGTACCCCGTCGAGCTTCGCGATGAGCTCCTCCTCGTCGAGGGCGCGGCCGATCGTCTCGACCTCGTAGCCCTCGGAGCGCATCCGCTCGACCGCGATCGGGTGGATGTTTTCGAGGAACAGGACCCGCATCGGGTCTCCCTGGGAAGTGAGTGGCAGCACAGCACCACCCTATGTGACCTCAGGGGCTACTGGTACGTGAGCCGCGACTCGTCACCGCCGGCCCCGCGGAATCGTGCCGCTCCCGCAGCTTGGCCCGCACCTCCTCGGGCGTGTAGGCGCGCCGCCGCCGCTCCGCCCGGGCGACCATGACACCCGTCGCGGCCACGCCGACGACACCCGCCAGCCCCACGACCTTCCACCACTTGATCCGCATGAGGCCCTAGGGTAGTCCCGGTGATGGTCGATCTCGATGAGGCCGTGCAGATGACACGCACGGGTGACCTGTGGGTGTTCCGCGGCCGCACCGCCGCCGACCGGGCGATCCAGACGCTGACCAACAGCCCGGTCAACCACGTCGGCATGGCGGTCGTCCTCGACGACATGCCGCCGCTGATGTGGCATGCCGAGCTCGGCAAGTCCCTGCCCGACCTGTGGGCCGGCACCCACCAGCGCGGGGTGCAGCTGCACGACCTGCGCGACGCGGTGCTCGTCTGGGGCCGCCGCTACGGCCAGCGGGCCTGGCTGCGCCAGCTGTTCCCGGAGGCCGGGCCGGCGATGGAGGACGCGGCGCTGCGCACCGTCGCCCGCCTCGACGGCACCCCGTTCCCGTCGACCGCCCGGCTGGCCGGCCGCTGGTTCAAGGGCCGCCTGCCCCACCTGCGCGAGCAGGCCTCCGGCACGCTGGAGACCGCCTACTGCGCCGAGGTGGTGGCCGTCACCTACGAGGAGATGGGACTGCTGGCCCGGGGCCGGCGGGCGAACTGGTACGACCCGGGCAAGTTCTGGAGCGGCGACGACCTGGAGCTGCAGGGTGGCGCCCGGCTCGGCGAGGAGATTGCCGTGCGGCTGCAGGCGGCCTGACGTACAAAAGTCTGGCCGTTCGGGTGTGCGCAGTCGGCGAACGGGCCGGGGTAGCTTTCTCGCGTGACCGAGCAGCCCCACCAGCCCCTCGACCACTTGGCCGAGCCGGTGCCCGATGCCGAGGCCGTCACGCAGCCCCTGCCCCCGCCGACGGACCTCGGCGTCGGGGCCGCCGCCCAGCCGCTGCCCCCGCCGGCGGACCTCGGCGTCAAGGCCGCCGCCCAGCCGCTGCTGCCCGAGCCGGCGGACCTCGACCTCGGGGCCGCCACCCAGCCGCTGCCGCCCCCGCCGCCGAAAGAGCACCCGGTGCACCGCCCGCCGGTCGGGCTGATCGCCGCCCTCGCGATCGGCGTCGTCGTCGCGGTCGCCGTGGTGATCGTGCTCCTCGGCCGGATCGGCAAGGAGCCGGCGGCGGCGGCCGAGACCCCGCCGCAGCGGTTCCCCTCGCCGCAGGCGCTGGTGGAGTACCTCGACCGCCACGGACTGTCGTGCGACTCCTACGAGGCCCTCGACGACGCCAGCGATGCGTTCGGCCGGGGTCGCTGCGTCGCCGGCGGCGCGACGGTGGGCGTGGGCGTCTACGAGGCGCACGCCGAGGTCGAGGCCGAGTGGAAGACCCTGGCCGGGTCCCGTGACCGGCTGTTCATGGCGCTCGGGGACAACTGGGCCGTGGACGGGCCGGCCGACTGGACCAGGCGCGTCGCCGAGGCGCTCAACGCGCAGTACCGTGCCCAACCTTGATCTGCCCAAGCCCTAATATGCCCTAGTGCTCGATCGGTTCCTGCGTGTGTGGCTCGGAAGCTGGCCGTCCTCTGGGGGAGTGCTCGTCGTCGGCAGCCCGCAGCGGGAGAAACCGCGGTGGGACGGCGGGGAGCAGCGGGCGCTCGGCGTGACCGACGCGGCCGGCAACGGGGTGCTGTCGGTGCCGCCGGCCAGCCGCGAGGCGGTCGCCGCGCTCGTCGCCGGCCTCGCACCCGCAGAGCTCGAGGCGGCCCTCGCGGCCGAGCTGCCCGGCCTCGTCGGACGGCCCGAGCAGCACTGCTTCACCGGCGTCTTCCGCTGGACCGAGGCCCCGGCCGACCTGCCCGACGCCGGGGCGTGGGAGCCCTCCGACGGGCCGGGCCTGCCGGACTGGCTGCGGCCGTTCCCCGGGGAGGTGCTCGTCGCGCGGGAGCCGGGCACGGGGGAGTACCTGGCCGGCGTCGGGCTCAAGCCGCACGACCCGACCGGCATCGAGATCTCGGTCGGCACCGCCGAGCAGGCCCGCGGGCGGGGGCTGGCCCGGCGGCTCGTGGCCCGGGCGGCCCGGCGGATCGTGGGTGCCGGTGCGGTACCGACATATCTGCACGACCCCGCGAACACCGCCAGCGCCCACGTGGCCGTCGCCTCCGGCTTCCCCGACCTCGGGTGGAAGATCCACGCCCTCGCCGGCGCCGCCTGAGCCGCGACAACGCACCCGCGGAAATCCGCAAAGCAGGCGCGGCAACGCACCCGCGGAAGTCCGCAAAGCAGGCGCGGCAACGCACCCGCGGAAGTCCGCAACAGCAGGCCCGGCAACGCACCCGCGAAATCCCGCAGATCCGCGCAGGGCGCGACGATGTGTGCGGTATGTTCCCCGCTTCCGGTGCCGTGCACGTCGGCCGCCAGCCGATCTTCGACCGAGACGGCGACGTCCACGGCTACGAGCTGCTGTTCCGCGGCGACGCGGCCGCGGTCGACGCCGATGAGCGGGGCGCGTACGCCACCAGCCGGGTCCTGATCACCGCCTTCACCGAGATCGGCATCGAGCCGCTGTGCGGCGGCGCGCTGTGCTTCGTGAACCTGACCCGGGAGTTCCTGGTCGGCGACCTGCCGCTGCCGTTCGACGCCGAGCAGGTGGTGCTCGAGATCCTGGAGACGGTCGAGATCGACGACGAGGTCGTGTCCGCGGTCGAGGGCCTGGTCCGCCAGGGGTACCGCATCGCGCTGGACGACTACGTCTTCGGCCTCGGCCACGAGCCGCTGCTGGAGCTCGCCGCCTACGTGAAGATCGACGTGCTGGAGACCGGGCCCGACGCGCTCGTCGCGACGGCGCAGCGCTGCCGCAAGTACGCCGGCGTGAAGATGGTCGCCGAACGACTCGAGACGCCGGAGCAGCTCGCGCAGGCCCGGGCGCTGGGGTTCGACTACTTCCAGGGTTACGTGCTCGGCCGCCCGCAGGTGGTCAGCGCCGCCGCCCTGTCGCCGTCGAGGCTGGCCCGGGTCGAGCTGCTGAGCCTGCTGGTCGGGCCGAGCATCCCGCTGGCGCGGGTGGTCGGCCTCGTCACCAGCGACCCGGCGCTCAGCCTGCGGCTCATGGCCGCGGCCAACGCCGACTCCCTCGGTCTGCCGGTCAGGGTCTCCTCGGTGCACGAGGCGGTGCTGCTGCTCGGCGTCGGCCGGCTGCGCGACTGGGCCACCCTGATGCTGGTCAGCGACCTCGACGGCCCCGGCGACCCCGGCACCCACCAGCTGTCGGCGGCGATCACCCGGGCCCGGATGTGCCAGAACATCGCCTGGCGGATGGACCTGCCGCCCGAGGCCGCGTTCACCGTCGGGCTCGTCTCCGCCGTGGCCGAGCTGCTCGGGCAGGGCGCCGCCGAGCTGGCCGTGCGCCTCTCGCTCAGCGCCGAGGTGACCGAGGCCCTGGTCGCCGGGGCCGGGCCGCTCGGCGAACTGCTGTCCCTCGTCGCCGCCTACGAGGCGTCCGACCTGCCGATGCTGCTGGCCGCCCCGCTGCCGGTCGAGGACACCGCGCGGGCGTACCTCGACGCCGTGGCCTACACCGGGCAGATCATCGCCCCGCGGGCCCGCCCGGCTTGAATCGCCGTTCTCGCGGCCGATAACCAGACGTGGACAGCTCACGCCCCGTGTACATCGGCCGCCAGGCGCTGTACGACGACAAGCGCCAATTGGCGGCCTACGAGCTGTTGTTCCGCGACGGCCCGCACGCCGACCGCGCGAGCGCGCGCGACAGCGTCGCCACCAGCCGCGTCATCGTCGAGGCGTTCACCGCCTTCGGTATCGAGGAGCTGGTCGGCGACCGGGGCTGCTTCATCAACCTGACCCGGGAGTTCCTCGTCGGCGAGCTGCCGCTGCCGTTCCCGCCGGGCCGGGCCGGCCTGGAGGTCATGAGCGGGATGGAGATCGACGACGAGGTGGTCGAGGGCGCCGCGGCGCTGGCCGGGCAGGGCCATCGGCTCGCCATCGACGGCTTCACCGGCGACCCGGCCGCGGCCCGGCTGCTGCCGCACGCGCACTACGTGAAGATCGACATGCGGGCCGGCGACCGGCAGGCCATCGCCCGGCTGGCCGACCAGTGCCGGCGGGTCCCGCGCATCCGCCTCGTCGCCCAGCGCATCGAGACGAGCGAGCAGCTGGAGCTGGCCCACCGGCTGCGTTTCCAGCTCTTTCAGGGCCACCAGCTCGCCCGCCCCCACCTCGTCACCACGCACGCCCTGAGCCCGATCCGGCTGGCCCGCATCCGGCTGCTCACCGAGCTGTCCGCCGAGGAGATCGACCTGGACCGGGCGGTGGCCACCATCGAGCGCGACCCGGCCCTGGCGATCCGCATCCTGCGCGGGGTGAACAACGCGGCCAACGGCCTCAGGCAGCCCGTCTCGTCGATCTTCCAGGCGGTCGTACTGCTCGGGGTCCCCCAGGTGCGCCAGTGGGCGACGCTCATGGTGGCGGCCGACCTCGCAGACGGCGACGAGTCCCTGCTCAGCGACATCGTCGTGCGGGCCCGCATGTGCCAGACCGTGGCCGAGCGCCGGGGCTGCGGCGATGGCGCCACCGCGTTCACCGCCGGACTGCTCAGCGCCATCGGCGAGCTGCTCGGCGGGCCGGCCGGCGCGCTCACCGAGCACCTCGCGCTCACCGCCGACGTCGCCGAGGCCGTCGCGCACGGCCGCGGCGAGCTGGGCGCCGTCCTGCGCGACGTGCAGGCCTACCAGCGTGGCGTCGGCATCGACCTGCGCGGCGAACTGCTGGCCGCGCTCAGCTGGACCAACGCCTCGCTCGCCGAGCCCGAGCCGGCGTCGCGCTGACCATGCGGCTCTACCTCGCGGCAGTGGCCGCGCTCGTCGCGCTCTTCTTCGCCGTGCCCGACGGCACCTGGTGGCAGGCCGGCGTGCAGGTGTTCACCGGCTGGCTGGTGGCGTGCGTCCTGCTGCGCCGCCGCCTGTGGAGCTTCGGCATCGGGGTGGCCGCCAACGCCGGCGGCATCCTCTACGAGACCTACCAGCTGCACGTCCACCACGCCTACGCCTCGCCGTCGTGGCAGGACGCCGGCTACCTGGCGCTCTACCCGGCGGTCGCGCTCGGCCTCCTGCGGATCATCCGGCGGCGCAGCGAGGCCCGCGACTGGAGCGCGATCCTCGACGCCGCCACCGTCTCCGTCGGCCTCGGCCTGCTCGCCTGGGTCTTCATGGTCAGCCCGGCCCTGGCCGGCTCCGGGGCCGACCCGCTGGCCGTCGCGGTCGCCGTCGCCTACCCGGCCGGTGACGTGCTCGTGCTGGCCGTGCTGGCCCGGCTGCTCTTCGGGGCGGGCGCCCGCACCCGGTCCTTCTGGCTGCTCAGCGCGGCCATGATGCTGTGCCTGGCGGCCGACGCGGCCTGGGCCGTGGTCAACACGCTGGGGGTGGAGCCCAACCGCTTCGAGCACCGGCTGCTCGGCGCCGCGTACCTGGTCGCGTACGCGCTCATCGGGCTCGCCGCGCTCGATCCCTCTGCCGGGCGCACGACCGAGGTCACCCGCGGCCGCCGCCGGCTCGGCGCCGCCCGGCTCGCGCTGCTCACCGCGGCCTCGCTCATCGCCCCGGTGCTGCTGCTCGGCGAGATCGCGGCCGGCGACCTGCACGACGCGCTGCCGATCGCGCTGAGCTGGATCGCGCTGTTCCTGCTCGTGGTGCTGCGGATGATGCTGCTGCTGCGGGAGCTGGAGGCGCAGACCCGACGGGTCAGCGAGCTGTCTCTCACCGACGAGCTGACCGGCCTGCCCAACCGCCGCGCCTGGAACGCCGAGCTGCCGGCCGCGGTCGAGCGGGCCCGCCGCGCCGGCTCCGGCCTCACCGTGGTCATGATCGACCTGGACCATTTCAAGCGGTACAACGACGAGCACGGCCACCCGGCCGGCGACCGGCTGCTCAAGTCGGCCGCCGCGGCCTGGAGCGGGGTGCTGCGCCGCAGCGACACCCTGGCCCGCTACGGCGGGGAGGAGTTCGTGGCCCTGCTGCCGGGCGCCGACCCGCTGCCGATCGTGCGGCGGCTCATGGCCGTCACGCCGCTCGCGCAGACCTTCTCGGCCGGCGTGGCGCGCTGGGACGGCCGGGAGACCTCCGACGAGCTGCTGGCCCGCGCCGACGGGGCCCTCTACGAGGCCAAGCGCGCGGGCCGCAACCGGTTCAGCGAGGCTGGAGCTCTCGCCGGCTGACGCCCAGGTAGACGCGGTGGTCGCGGTGGTCGATCCGCTCGACGGTGTTGATGTCGACCTTGAGCAGGGCGCCGTCGTCGCCGGCGACGAGCACCTGCCGGCCGTCGTACGTCCGCCGGTCGATCGCGCCGACCTCGCCGTCGGTCGCCTCCACCGTGTAGCCCACGAGCCCCATGTCCGACCGCCCCCTCACCCGCTCAACGCTCGGTATACCCATCGGGGTGCGTTTCCTCCCATGCGTGGCCTGTCGCCGCGTTCCGTGCGAACCGGAAGATGATGACAGATGCCGCGATCAGCCCGAGCACGATCATGGCGATCGCGCTCAGCAGCAGCGTGCCGGCCGCGCCCACGGCGGCGACCAGCGGCCCGCCGGCGGCCGTGCCGAGCGGCACCGCGATCACGGTGACCGAGCCGAACGCGGCCAGCACCCGGGGGAGCCGGTCGGCCGGGGTGGTGGCCTGGAACAGCGCCATGACCGTCGAGAGGTACGGCGACCAGCACAGCCCCGCGACCGCGAACGCCGGCAGGGCGAGCGCGGGCGGGGCGCCCAGCCCGAGCGGGAGCATGGCGGCCCCGAACGCGACCACGATTCCGGTCATCGCCGGCCACAGGGGGAGCCGCCCCAGCTGCGCGGCCGCGAGCCCGCCGACGACCGCCCCGACGCCGAAGGCCGTGTAGTAGACGCCGAGCAGGGTGGCCGGGGCGTGCAGGTCCTCGGCGACGTGGATCGGCATCGCGGTGTAGAAGGGGCCGAAGAGCAGGAAGAAGGCGAACGACAGCGCCAGCAGTGCCCGCTGGGTGCGGCTGCCCGTCGCGGGCCGGTCCGGCGTCCGCTCCGGCCTCTTGGCCTCCGCCGGCATGGCCCAGCGGTAGGTGACGGCCAGCAGCGCGAAGCTGGCCGCGTCCAGGGCGAGGACGACGGCCGCGCCCGTCCACCCGATCAGCAGGCCGGCCACGGGCGGGCCGACGATCGTGGCGAACTCGGCGATGGCGCCCAGCACGCCGTTGGCCGCCAGGTGGTGCTCCTTAGGCAGGACCTCGGCGATCAGGGTGTAGCGGCCGGCGGAGCCCCACGCGGCCAGCAGCGAGGAGACGCCCAGCAGGGCGACGTAGAGCCACGGCGGCAGGGCGCCGGCCGCGTACGCGATCGCGACGGCGCCCAGGCCGGCCGCGCGCAGGATGGCGTTCCAGCCGGCGAGCTGGGCACCCGGGCGGTGGCGCAGGAAGCGGCCGAGGGCGATGCCGCCGAGGGCGCTCGGCAGGGAGTACGCCGCGACCGCCGCCGCCACCCAGGCGCCGCGCTGGTCCTCGGGGGCCAGCTGCAGGGCCAGCCAGCCGACGGCGACGATCGACATGCCGTCGCCGAGCGCGGACACGGCGATCCCCGGCAGGACGCGCCGCAGCACCGGGTGGCCGAGGACCGGACGATAGGGGGCGAGGAGCATGGGGGTCAGCAGAGCTCATGCGGTACCGATGCGGCAATGAAAATCGCGGTGAGCGCAATTCGCGGCCGTGGGCTATCTTGCCAGCCATGCGTGCGTGGCCCATCGGGCTTGGATTGTGGCTGCTGCTCGTCGCGGCCGTGGAGGCGGCCGCCTTCGTCGCCGTGTGGCGGTTCTTCGTGCACAGCGAGCACGGTCAATTACTGGACTTCGTCGCGATCACCGGCAACAGCATCGGCCGGGTCCGGGTCGCCTCCCTCGTGCACACCACCCTCAACGGCCTCTCCGCCGTGTCGCTGGGCGCCGCCACCATCGCGATCGGCTTCATCGCCCTGGCCCGCCGCCGGGTCGCCCTCGCCGCCGGCGCACTGCTGCTCATCGCCGGGTCGAACGTCACCACGCAGGCGTGCAAGGCGCTGATCTACCGCCCGGAGCTCGGCGTCGACATCGAGCGCGTCGGCGCGGGCAACAGCCTGCCGAGCGGCCACACCACGATCGCCGCCTCCGTCGCCGCGGCCCTGGTCCTGGTCGTGCCGGCGAAGGCCCGCGGCGCGGCGGCCCTCCTCGGCGCCCTGTTCGCCTCGCTGGCCGGCGCCGCCACCCTCTCCGCCGGCTGGCACCGCCCGAGCGACGCGGTGGCCGCGCTGCTGGTCGTCGGCGCCTGGGCCGCCGCCGCGAGCCTGCTCATCATCGTGGCCCAGCGCCGCCACGGCGCCGTGACCTACGGCCCGGCCAGCAAATACACGACGGTCTTCCTGGCCTTAGTCTCCCTCGGCCTGCTGCTGGGCGCCGCGATCTGCATGCGGCTGACCGACGACGTCCTCACCTGGGCGGTGGACGACCTGAGCCGGCGGCGCCTCTTCGTCGCGTACGCCGGGGGCGCACTCGGCATCGCCGGCACCGCCGGGCTGGTGATCGCCTCGGTGCTGGCGACGGTGCACCGGGTGGTGCCGAGCGTCGTGCGGTCCTCGGATCCGGACGGCGACGAGGAGCCCACGACCGTCAGCCTACGCCCAGCGCGGTGACGTCCCATGTGCCGTAGAACTGGTTGACGAACACGTTCGTGAGGCGCGGGTTGCGATAGTTGAGCACCTTGTCGTACGTCAGCGGCAGCATCGAGGCGTTGTCCATCACCTCGGCGTTGATCTGCTGCCAGATCCCCGCCGCCCGGGTGCCGTCCTCGACGGAGCGCACCTGGTCGAGCTGCTGGTTGATCAGCGGATCGTCGAGCTCGGCGTAGTTGTTGTTGCCGCTGGGCAGGATCTGCCGTCCGTCGATGAGCGTCGGGTAGAACCCGTACCCGGTCGGGAAGTCGGCCGACCACGCCGAGAGGATGATGCCGTACCCCTTCTTGTGCACGTTGTCCGGGCTGCCCACGACCGATCGGGCGTACATCGACGGGTCCGACGGGTCGATCCGCGCCTTGATCCCGACCTGCGCCAGCGACGCCTGCACCGCCTCCGCGGTCTTCATCGCCTTGGGGCTGGCGGTGGCCGCGATCACCGTGTCGAACCCGTCCGGCCTGCCGCAGCGCTGCAACTCGTCGCGGGCCTTGTCGGGCTGCGGCTTGCCGCTCCTGGTCTGGTACGGGTCGAGCCCCTGGTCGTACCCGGCGATCCCCGGCGGCAGCATCCCGCCCGCGATCTCGCCACCGGCCACGGTGCCGCCGCGGGCCGTCTGCACTGCGCCCTTGTCCACGGCGTACTGCACCGCCCGCCGGCAGTGCACGTCGTCGAACGGCGCCACCCGGGTGCTCAGCGCCGCGTACTGCACGAAGCCGGTCGTCGGCTCGTCCGCGTGCGCCTTCAGCCCAGGGTTCAGCAGCACCTTCGCCTGGACCGCCGACTGCACCCCGCCCTGCCCGGCGTCCATGTCGAGCGTGCCGTCGAGCAGCTGCCGGTCGATCTCGCCCGGGTCGGTCCCGATCGTCAGCTCGATCCGGTCGGGCAGCGCCCGCCGCACCTGATCCGTCCCCCGGTCCCACGCGTCGTTGCGCACCCAGACGACCTTCTTGCCGGGGTCGATGCTCTCGAACCGGTACGGCCCCGACGAGGCCGGCTTGTCCCCGTAGCGCTCCCCGGTGTCCAGCCGCTGCGGCAGCGGCGCCGCCACCCCCATCGCCAGCAGGTACGGGAAGTCGGCGAACGGCTCGGCCAGCCGGAACACGATCGTCCGGTCGTCCGGCGTGGAGATCGACCGCAGCCCGTCCTTCGACGCGTACGGCCCCGGGTAGTGCTGCCCCTGATCCAGCCGGTCGATCAGGTACGTTGGCCCGCCCGACAGCGTGTCCTGCGCGAAGAGCCGCTCGATGCCGTACCGCACGTCCTGCGCCCGGATCGCGCTGCCGTCCTCGAACCGCACCCCGTCCCGCAGCCGGAACGTGTACGTCAGCCCGTCCGCCGACACGTCCGGCAGCGCCTCGGCCAGGTCCGGCTGCAGCACCCGCCCGTCCGCGCCGGGCGCGGCCGCCGGCGTGAGCAACGTCCGCACGTACAGCCGCTGCAGGTTGTACACCGCGTTGATGTACGACCTGGTCGGATCCCACGAGTCCACGTCGTTGGCGCTGGCCAGCCGCAACGTGCCGCCGGCCACGTCCGAGGGGTTGACGACCCCGCTGAGGCCGGCGTCGAACCCGCCGGACCCGGATCCTTCGCCACCGTCGTGGTCCTTGGCGGCGCATCCGCCCAGGACGAGCGCCAGACCGAGGACCGCACCACACCAGGTAATCTTCACCTCACTGAGCGTAGTTCTGTCGGTCCTCGCCCTGCGGCGGGTCGCCGGAACTCGGCGGTGTGCCGGTGTCGCTACTCGGCGCGGTGGCGGGCGTTTTCGGCACGGTGGCGGACGTTTGGGGAAGCGCGGGGGTGGATATCCGTCTTGTATGGCGACCACAGATCACACCGGCGTTCCCCGGGTGGACGACGCCGTCGATATCGACACGATCCGGGACGAGGCGGAGGAGATCGCGGTTCCGGCGTTCGACTACATCGCGCAGCCCATCGACGCGGTGGTCGACGGGCTGATCGGGCACGGGCACGACGAGGACCGGGACACCGAGAACACCCAGGTCGACGAGTAGCCCTGAGCCACTGGTACAACGGGCCACTCGGGGGCGGGCCTTTGGCTGCGCGGTGTGCGCCGGTGGGCCAATGGCGAACTCGCCGACGGCCGCACGGCTCGGGCGTCACCGCTCGGGGGCCGGGTGCGGCAGTGGGTGCGCGCCCTCCGGGCGCAGCCCGTCGAAGATGATCGCGAGGTAGCGCCGCCACAGCTCGGGCGCGGCCGTGTGGGCGTAGCCGGCGATGTAGTTCGGCGCGCACATGAGCAGGAACAGGTCGGTGCCGGTGACGTCGTCGCGCACGGCGCCGTCCTCGCGCGCGCGCTCGACGAGCTGGTCGATGGTCTCCTGCAGCCGGGCCTGCAGCCGCGAGACCTCCGCGTTGCCGGCGCTCGCGCGCTGCAGGAAGGACAGGTCGCGCTGCTGGCGCTGCTGCGCGGCCGCGGTCAGGAACTCCAGCAGCGCCTCGCCGGAGTTCTCCGACCGCAGCAGGTCCTCGCCGGTCTCGATCAACGCCTCGACCCGGTCGAGCACGATCGCGGCGATCAGGTCCTCTTTCGTCGCGAAGTGCCGGAACACGGTGCCCTTGCCGATGCCGGCCCGCTTGGCAATGTCCGCGATCGACGCCTCGAGGCCGTGCTCGGCGAACTCGTCGGCCGCCGCGGCCAGGAGCAGGCGCCGGTTGCGTGCGGCGTCGGCCCGCAGCGGTCGGTTCACGCCGTCATCCTACAAAGTTGACCGCCCGGTCCGGTTCGGCTAACGTGACCGCATGGTCCGCTTCATGCAGGCAGTGGTCGCCGACCGTTACGGTCCCCCCGAGATTCATGCCCTGGCCGAGGTGCCGATACCCGAACCCGGTCCGGGACAGATCCAGGTGCGCATCGCCGCGGTCTCGATCAACCCGGCCGACGTGCGGCTCGTCTCCGGCGACTTCCGGGACGCCGTCGACCTGCCGTTCCCGCACATCCCCGGCAACGACTTCGCGGGCACGGTGAGCGCCGTCGGGGACGGGGTGACCCGCTACGAGGCGGGCGAGGAGATCTTCGGGTTCGCCACGCCCCGGGCGCTGCGGCACATGGGCAGCTCGTCGCTCGGCACCGGGGCGCTCGCCGAATACGCGGTCTTCGAGGCGGAGACGCCGTTCCTGGCGCGGCGGCCGGGCGGGCTCGACGTCGAGCAGGCGGCCGCACTGCCCACCGTCGGGCTCACGGCCCGGGTGCTCATGGCGACCGCCGAGGTCGAGCCGGGCGCCCGGGTCCTGGTGGTCGGCGCGACCGGAGGGGTCGGCACCACGGTGCTGCCGCTGCTCGCCCGGGCCGGCGCCCACGTCGTGGCGACCGCGCGCGGCGCCGACGCCGACCTGGTCCGTTCGCTGGGCGCGGCCGAGGCCATCGGTTACGGCGACTACCCGGGCGGCTTCGACCTCGCGCTCAACCTGGTGCTGCCGGGCGACCGGCTGGAGCCGCTGGTCGCGGCGGTGCGGCCCGGCGGGCGGCTGCTGTCCATTACCTTCCCGCCGCCGGCACCCCACGACGAGGTCGACGTCCGGCTCGTCCTGGACATGCAGGCCCGGCACGGCGGCATGGCCGAGGTCGCCGCGGACGCCGTCGCGGGCCGGCTGCGGGCGAGGATCGACGGGCGGTACGAGTTCGCCGACGCCGTGCGGGCGCTGGCCGATTTCGCCACGCGGCACAAGACCGGGAAGCTGGTGGTGCGGGTAGGCTCCCGGGCGTGAACATCGTGGCCGAGGTGCTCGTCGGGCTCGTGGCCGTCCTGCACCTGTACTTCCTGGCGCTGGAGATGTTCCTCTGGACGGCGCCGAGGACGCGGGCGGCGTTCGGCACGACGGCGGAGTTCGCGACCGCGAGCAAGGCGCTCGCCGCGAACCAGGGCCTGTACAACGGGTTCCTCGCGGCCGGGCTCGGCTACGGGCTGGTCGCCTCGAACCTCGCCTTCAAGGTCTTCTTCCTGATCTGTGTGATCGTCGCCGGGCTGTACGGCGCGGCCACCGCCAACCGGCGCATCCTGCTGGTCCAGGCGCTGCCCGGCGCGCTGGCGCTCGCGGCGGTCCTCATCGCCCGGTAGCCGCCCCGGGCTGGACTACCGCAGGTCGACCGACAGCCACGCGGTCGGGGACGACGGGCGGTCGGCCCACCACACGATGCCGGCGCGGGTGGCCGTGACGCCCACGTTCGGGGCCAGGACCTTCGACTCCGAGGTGTCCAGGTCGTAGGCGACCAGGCGCACGTCGTCGCCGTGGAGCTCGGTGAACAGCTCGTAGTGGCCGGCCACGGCGTTGTCCCTGGCGATGGCGGTCAGGTCGCCGGGGACGCGGCGGCGGGACGTGCCGTCCGGGTGGCGCACGTCGTAGACGTGCCGGTCGGCGGCCTGGACCATCGAGCGGCACCAGGTCGGGGTGCAGACCACCGACTCGGCGGCGGCCTTGGTCACCGTGCGCCGCTCGCCGGACTGCGGGTCGGCCAGCACCAGCGGGGCCTGGTCGTCGACGCTGAGCAGCCAGGGCCAGGCGGTGTGGCGGAAGCGGCCGTCGAAGTACGTGGTGGTCACCGGGCCGCCGGTGGCCGCGACGCTGCGCAGTTCGGTGCGCGGAGTGTCGTCCGGCGGGGCGGCGACCCAGTGGACGCGGCCGCCGGCGACGACGAGGTCGTACTCGGAGTCGAAGAAGACCGCGGCGCCGGTGTCGGCCGTGAGGGAGACGGGCGGCGCGGAGCCGTCCAGCGGCGCGCGCCAGAGGCGGGTCTCGTAGGTGCCGCCGGGCAGGGCGGAGGACTCGGCCCAGACGAGGACGCCGTCGGCGGCGGTGAAGCCCAGGAACTGGGCGAAGCGGTCGCGGGGGAGGCGGCGCAGCTCGCGGTCGCCGGACGGGGAACGCAGGAGCAGGCGGTCGTCGGTGGCGTCGGTCGCGGTGCCGACCGGGGTGGCGGCGTCGGCGTAGAAGAGCGGGGTGAACTCGGCGCCGTCCGAGAGCGTGGCGGAGATGCTTTTCGCGGCCGGCGGGGCGGCGGAGGCGGGGGCGGAGGCGGCGGTCGACACCGCGGGGGGCCCGTTGTGCACGGTGGTCAACAGCCACGCGCCCGCCGCCAGGGCCACGGCCAGGGCGATGAGCGGGCTGGCCTTGCGGGCGGCGCTCACCGCGTCACCGTGGCCGCCGCGATGGCCCGAGCCCTGCGGGCGGCGCTCACCGCGCCACCGTGGCCAGCCGCGATGGCCGGAGCCGGGGCCACCGCTGGGGCGATGAGCGGGCTGGCCTTGCGGGCGGCGTTCACCGCGCTACCGTGGCCCGCCGCGATGGCCGGAGCCGCGAGGAGAAGCGCCGAGGTCGTTGCCGTCACCGGTGCAACCTAGCCGGTGTTGAACACCGTTTCCAACACGGCGCTCAGCGCGTAGCGGTGATGTCGGTGGCCAGGACGGTCGCCGGGCCGGTCGTGCTGCCCGTGACCCTGACGCGGGCGCCCGGCGGGATCCAGGAGGCCAGCGCCGGGCGGCTGTCCAGGCGAATGGTGGCGGCGGTGGCCGGGGCGACCGTGACGCTGCGCGGGCCGGTGTGGCGGCGGCCGCTGCGGACCGAGACCGTCAGGGCGGCCGGGGTGGACTGGATGACGGTGCCCGAGAAGGTGACGCGGGCCGCGGCCGTCCAGACGGTCCCGGCGGATGCGTCGGACGGGGTGAGCAGGGTGGCCAGCGCGGTCGCGCCGGAGATCACGATGCGCATCACGAGAGGTCATCCTCCTGGTCGGGAGCACCTTACGATCCCGGGGGCGGGGTGCGGGCGGGGTCCACGACGGGTGCGGGCCCGTGAGAGGTGATGTGACAGCCGTATCGATGGCTGGCGGTCCGGCCGTAGGCTGTCGATCGTGAATTCACGTCGTTACGGTGCGCTCATCGCCGCGACCGGCCTGCTGTTCCTTGCCGGATGCTCCAAGGTCGACGTGCCGACGGCGCCCCAGCGGGCCCGCCAGATCGCCGCCCCCGGCGCGCCGGGCACGACCGCCAAGCCCTCGGCCGGCGCCTCCGGGCCGACGGCCAACGCCGGACCGGTCACCTGCCGCTTCCTCGCCCCGTCGGCGACCCCGCCCCCGGAGGTCAAGGCGGCCATCAAGGACGTCGGTGTGCCGCCGGCCACGCCGTCCAAGTCCACGAAGGCGACCATGCGCATCACCACCAACCAGGGCGCGATCGTGGTGCAGATGGACGCGCGCAAGGCGCCGTGCACGGTGCACAGCTTCGCGTTCCTCGCCGGCAAGCACTTCTTCGACAACACCAAGTGTCACCGGATGACGAGCGAGGGCATCTTCGTGTTGCAGTGCGGCGATCCGTCGGCCACGGGGTACGGCGGGCCGGCGTACAGCTATCACACCGAGGATCCCGGCTCGGGCTACGTCCGCGGCACGGTCGCCATCGCCAACGCCGGCGACCCGGACACCAACGGCAGCCAGTTCTTCGTCAACTACAAGGACAACACCCAGCTTCCGCCCGACTACACGATGCTGGGCACCGTGACGAGCGGCATGGACGTCGTCGACAAGATCGCCGCCGGCGGGATCAACCCGACCAACGCGGCCAGCCCGGGCGACGGCGCCCCGAAGATCGACGTCGTCCTGCAACAGGTGACAGTCAGCTATGACGGCTAAGTGCTGTGACCGGAAACGTTGGCCGCGCGGGCTGCCGACCGCGGACGGCGGGGCCGTGCGGGCACGGGCGCAGGTGCGCATCGACGAGGTGCACGGGCTGACCGGTGCGCAGCTGTCGGCCGTGCGCTGCCGGCTGCGCTGAGCTCAGGCCGGGACCTGCAGGGTGGCCGCCAGCCCGGCCGCCTGGTCGGCGAAGTCGCGCCACGGCTCCGGGGTGGCGGCGAGGTACCGCGCGGCGCGGCTCGCCGGGCAGGCGCGCTGCGTCCACTCGTCCAGGCGCCCGGCCCGGACCGTGAAGAGCACCAGCAGCCCGTCGGCCCAGCCGGCCGCGCGCAACTCGGCCGGCTCCAGCGTCGACACCCGCTGCGGGCTGCTGATCCACCCCAGCGCCTCGAGCTCCTCGTGGATCTGTGCGGCCAGTTCGAACTGCAGGCCCTCGGCGGCCCGCTCGCGCAGCGCCACCAGGTCGCTCCTCGCCGCGGCCAGGGCCTCGGGCTCGCGGGCCAGCACCGCGGCGAGCTGGGCGGCGAGCGGCTCGCGGTCCTCGGGCGCGACGCCGAGCTTGGCCGCCAGGTCGCGCTCGGCCCCGGTCAGCCGGGTGCCGGTGTAGGCGAGCGGGCGGATGCGGTGCAGGCCGGCGAGGGCGAGCCGGGTGCGGGCGCCGCCGAGGTACGGCCCGTAGCAGCCGGGCTCCGGGTGGTACAGGATCTTCAGGCCCGGCGAGCCGGCGGTCGCGTCGAGTCCGATGTGGACCGTGGACTCCTGGCCGCCGCGCGCCCGGTTCCAGCGCGGCTTGCGCCGGACCAGCAGGTTGTGCTCCAGCCAGGCCGCCTCGTGCACCGACGCGCAGACGACCGCCTCGACGGCCGTGACCGCAGGCATCATGCGGCGCAGCCGGGGGCGGTCCTTGAGGCCGGACCAGTACGACCCGACCCGGGCCCGCAGCTCGGTGGCCCGTCCGATGTAGAGCACCCGCCCGCCGTCGTCGCGGAAGCGGTACACGCCGGGGGCGTACGGGAGGCGGCGGGCGCTCGCGGGCATGGTCATCGCCGCCAGTATGCCGGTCGCCGCCATTTCGCCCTCTATCCCGCCCTTGTGGGGCTAGTTTGGAGTTCGATACACCAATGAACCGCTCGGGGGCAAGGTCAACAGTTTCATGACGCTGAAAAAGACTCTGCAATGGAGCGCGATCGTCTTCATCGTCTGGTTCGTGGCGTACCGCCCGGACGCGGCGGCCAAGGTGATCCGCGGCATCGGCGACATCATCGCGCAGCTCGGCACCGGCTTCGGCGACTTCTTCTCGCGGCTGATCGGCTGAGGGCTTCCCTTCTCGGCGTCCCGCCTCGCGGGGCGCGTGGTCAACGTCGCTGCGCCCCGCCCACGCGCGCGTTGCCCGCTCATCGGACAACGTTCTGGCACGTACTTCGACTACGGCATGGGCCCGGCCAGGGTCACCCCGGCCGGGCCCATGCCGCCGATCGCGCTACTCGAAGCGCAGTCCCTCCGGGCGCATCAGGCGGAACAGCGGCGGCAGGCTGGCCGCGGTCACCAGCAGCACCACGGCGGCCGATATCGCGCTCACCACGCCCACGCCCGGCCAGTCCAGGATGATGGGCATGCTGACGATGCGCAGCAGCGCGGCGCCCAGGCCGAGGCCGAGCGCGGCCGCCACGACCAGGCCCAGGGCGACCGGCACCAGGGTCTGCCAGAGGATCGACAGGGCCATGGTGCCGCGGCGGGTGCCGAAGGCCACCAGGGCGGCCAGGGTGCGGCGCCGGTCGCGCAGCTGCTCCAGCGTGCCGACCAGCAGGCTCAGGCCGACCAGGACCAGGACCACCGTCGCGCCCGCGAAGAGGCCGCGGCGGATGCTCGCGAAGGTCTTGTCGACGTCGGTGGAGCGCAGCACGAACACGTTGGCGACCGGGCCGATGCGCATCACCGCGTTGCGCAGGTGCTCGACGGCGTCGGGGTCGGACAGGTCGACGCTGATGAGGGATTGCACCCGCTGGCTGCCGGAAATGGGCGGCGCCGCGGACGGCGTCAGGAGCATGCCGTTGTGAGTCCTCCCGGCGGGGTCGTGGCGCTCGCGGGCGGACTGCAACCGGGACGGGACCGTCCACACCGTGCCGTCCAGGTCGACCTGGCGGCCGGCGCTGCCGGTGGCGTTGTCGCCGGTCGTGGCGGGGCTGGCGAACGACGCCGGGTCGACCACGAAGGCGTCGCCGTCGGCGCAGCCGGGCAGGTCGGCGAGCAGGCGCAGGGTCGCGCAGTCGGCCACCACGACCTCGAAGTGGTGCTGGTCGTCGAGGTGGGCGTAGGACCAGCTGTACGTGTGCGCGGCGCTCACGCCGGGGCTGGCCCGCAGGTCGGCGTCGATGTCGGCGGGTGTCCGCCCGTGCAGCGACGCGTCCATCATGGCCTGGGCCTGGGTGACGTCCTGACGGGTGTCCCTGGTGTTCTGGCCCTCGGCCGCGGCGAAGAGCATCTGCAGCGCGATGGTGCCGGCCGCGGCGACCGCGACCGCGTTCACGGCCCGCAGGGCGCCGTCGCCGCCGAGCTGCAGGCGGCGGATCGCGATCTGCCAGGCCACCCCGCCGCCGGTGCCGAGGCGGGCGACGATCCGCTCGCACAGCCAGGGCAGCAGCGTGGCCACGCCGAGCAGCAGCAGGATGATCCCGATGGCGGTCGGCAACAGGTCGACCCGGTGCGCCTGGTGGCGCATCTGCGGCACGAGCAGGCCCAGGCCGGCCAGCGGGAACAGCAGGCGCCACCAGATCCGGCGGCGGGCCCGGGCCACGGCCTTGCGCACCACGCCGAGCGGTTCGATGACGACCCGGCGCATCGCGAGCAGCGTCATGGCCAGGGCGGCCAGCGGCACCGCGACGACGATGAGCGCGGCCAGGGCCGGGGTGGGGCGGATGTCGGAGGCGTAGACGCTGATCCCGGCCAGCTCGAAGCGCTCGGCGAACTGGCGGCCGAGGAGGAAGATCGCTGCGCCGGCGAGGACCCCGAGGGCGGCGCTGACCACCGCCTCGCCGGCGGCGATGCGGCGGGTCATCCAGGCGTCGGCGCCGACCAGCCGGACGGCGGCGAGCCGCCGGTCGCGCTGCTCGCCCCCGAAGCGCGTGGCCGCGGCGACGAACATGGCCACGGGCATGAGCAGCGCGACGAAGATGACGACGACGAGGAGCAACAGGATGGGGGAGAGGGGGTTGTGCGTACTGGTGCTGCCGTACCGCTGCAGCCGCAGGACCCCGTCGTCGTCCTCGGTGAGGTTGGCGCGGGTGCCGTAGAAGTACAGCTCGTTGGGGCCGGACAGGCCCTCCTTGCCGATGGTGCCGGCGATCGGCTGCGGGAAGCGCTCGCGCAGCAGGGCACCCTCGGGCGAGTCGAAGAGCCGCCGCAGGCCCGGGGAGACGAGGATCGAGCCGTCGGGCGGCAGGGCGGCCACGCCGGGCGGCAGCACCGGATGGGCACCCTCGGCGCGCAGGAAGCGGCCGGAGACCTGGCGGTCGTGGTACGCGCTCATGACCGGCAGCGACAGCACGGTGGTGTCGCTCTTCGGCGGCGAGTCGCCGTAGCGCAGGTCGTCGCGGGCGTCGGTGCGGGTGTGCCGGCCGTCGAGGATGCCGGGGATCGCGACCGCCAGCAGCAGCACCGCCACCCCGAGCCCGACCCCGAGGGCGGTCAGCCCGGTGCGCAGCAGCCCCTCCCGGCCGGACACGGCCAGGCGGGCGCCGAGGCCGATGTCGGCGAGCCAGCCGCGCCGCCGGCTCATCGGGCGCGCTCCAGGTCCAGCGCCCGCCCGTCCCGCACGACGATCTCGCGGTCGGAGTAGGCGGCCACCCGCGCCTCGTGCGTGACGAGCACGATGGCGGCGCCGCTGTCCCGCGCCGCGGCGGTGAACAGGCGCATGACGCGCTCGCCGTTGAGGGAGTCCAGGGCGCCGGTGGGCTCGTCGGCGAAGACCACCCGTGCGCCGGTGACGAGGGCCCGGGCGACCGCGACCCGCTGGCCCTGGCCGCCGGAGACCTCGCTCGGGCGCTTCTTGGCGACGTCCTCGATCTCCAGCCGGTCCAGCCACTCGGCGGCGCGCCGCTCGGCGTCGCGGCGCTTGGTGCCGTCCAGCCGCAGGGGCAGGGCCACGTTCTCCAGGCAGGTGAGCTCGGGCACGAGCTGGCCGAACTGGAAGACGAAGCCGAACTCGCCCCGGCGCAGGGCGCTGCGGCGGGCATCGGAGAGGGAGGAGAGCGGCTGCCCGCGGTACGACACCGTTCCCGAATCCGGCGTGACGATCCCGGCCAGGCAGTGCAGCAGCGTGGACTTGCCCGAGCCCGAGGGACCCATGACGGCCACGATCTCGCCGGCCCCGACGGTCACCGAGGCGCCGTCGAGCGCCGGGGTGGCCCCGAAGCGTTTGTGCAGGTCCTCGGCCACCAGCAGCGCGCTCATCGGGCCACCGCCGCGGCGAGGTCGTCGAGGCGCGCGGCGGTGAGCTCCAGCCAGCGCAGGTCGGCCTCGAGGTGGAACAGCGCGTGGTCGCAGATGAGCTGGTCGGACAGGTCGCCGGTGGACTTGCGGCGGGTCAGCTCGCGCATCATCCGCAGGTGCTCGGCGCGCTGGGTGTCCAGCACCTCGGTGGCCTTGCGGCCGGTGGACAGCGCGAGCACGACCTTCATGTAGAGGACGCTCTGCAGGTACGGCTCCGGCTTCTCCGGCTGGGCCAGCCAGCGCTCGACGTCGGCCACGCCGGCGTCGGTGATCGCGTAGCGCTTGCGGTCGGGGCCCTCGCCCGACTCGACGCTGTCGACGGTGACGAGGCCGTGCTTGAGCAGGCGGGACAGGGTCGCGTAGACCTGCCCGTAGGCGAGCGGGCGATCGGCGCCGAAGCGCTCGTCGTAGGCCCGCTTCAGGTCGTAGCCGTGGCTGGGCCGGGTCTCGAGGAGCCCGAGGAACGCTTGACCGATGGACATGCCGAGGACTCTACACGACAGGTATACATGCTGTGTATACCTGTCATGTAGAGCGCGTGACCTGGACTTCTACGGCTCCAGCGTCGTGCGGTAGCTCGCCTCCAGGTCGGCCCAGCCGTAGTGCAGCGCGTCCCGGCCGCGCACCGGCGGGTGCGGCGTGCCGTCGAGGCCGAGCTCCATGACCCGCACGCACTGGTGCCAGCCGGCCGCGATCTTCGAGACCATCCCGCGGTCGGCCATGGTGTGCCACAGGGTCAGGCGGGTGGCGTCCCCGGCCGCCCGCAGCTCCCATCGCAGCAGGTCGTCTCCCCAGGTGTACTCCAGCAGGCGCGGCGCCTCCGCGGCGCGCACCTCGGCCGGGAGCGGCGTTGCCGTCTCCCCGTCGATCATCGACAGCGTCGCCGGCCCGGGGTGTCCCAGGTCGCGATCGGCGGTGAACGGCGCCCAGCGGGCCAGTTCGCCGGGCTCGGTGAGCATCCGCCAGACGCGCTGCGGCGGGTGGCGCAGGTCGCGGACGAAGCGCAGCGTCCAGCGGCCGTCCTCGGTTGCGGTGTAGCCGACCTCCGCGGCCGGTCCGGCATCGAACATGACCCCACTATATGCCCCTTGAGGCATATACGCGCAATCGAACTCCTCCATCCGTAGGAGCGTTTGTGCCAACCACGGCCTCGAAATGTGGCCCAGGCCACAATCGTTCCGTTTTGTCCGACTCGGGCGGCTTGTCGGTCGCTAGGTTCTCTCAAACGCGCGGCAATCACCCGGTAATCACCCGGTTTTGCTGGATATTGCGCGAGCCCCCTGACCCGACCGACGAGGAGTGCTGTGCGTCTGCCCGCTTTCCTGCAGTCCCGAAAGGCCCGCCTTACCGCGATCGCCGCGATCGTGGCGGTGCCCGCAGTCGTCCTGCCGATCGTCTTCTCCGGAAGCGACGAACACGGCCTGCCCGGCGGCGCCGGCGCCGACACCGCCTACGCCTTCCCGGTCACCCCGGACCACATCCCGGACACGCCGGTGCGCGTGAACCAGGTCGGCTACCTGCCGGACGGCCCGAAGCGCGCGACCGTCATCTCGGACTCGTCCCAGCCGCTGCCGTGGCAGCTCAAGGACAACGCCGGCAAGGTGGTCGCGTCCGGCGAGTCGCAGCCCAGGGGCATGGACCCCAGCTCCGGCCAGAACACCCACGTCGTGGACTTCAGTGAGTACCGCGCGACCGGGCACACCTACACGCTCGAGGTCGACGGCAAGGCGAGCCTGCCCTTCGACCTGGACCCGAAGGCCTACCAGCAGCTGGGCATCGACGCGCTCTCCTTCTACTACCCGCAGCGCAGCGGCATCGCCATCGACGACGCGATCGCGCCCGGCTACGCCCGCAAGGCCGGCCACACCGCCGAAACCCATGACGGCGGCGACAGCAAGGTGCCGTGCCAGCCGGGCGTGTGCGACTACACGCTGGACGTCACCGGCGGCTGGTACGACGCCGGCGACCACGGCAAGTACGTGGTCAACGGCGGCATCTCGGTCGCCCAGCTCATGAGCTCCTACGAGCGCTCGCCGAGGGCGGCCGAGGCCCGCGCCCTGCGCCTGCCCGAGCACGGCAGCAAGACCCCCGACGTGCTGCACGAGGCCCGCTGGGAGCTCGACTTCCTGACCAAGATGCAGGTCCCGGCCGGGCAGCCGCTGGCCGGCATGGCCCACCACAAGGTGACCGACGCGGCCTGGACCGGCCTGCCGACCGACCCGGCGGCCGACACCCAGCAGCGGCAGCTGCACGCCCCGTCGACCGCGGCCACGCTGAACCTGGCCGCCGCGGCCGCCCAGGGGGCCCGGGTCTTCGAGCCGTACGACAAGCAGTACGCGGAGAAGCTGCTGAAGGTGGCGAAGACGGCGTACGCGGCGGCGCAGGCGCACCCGACGATGTACGCGCCGGACTCCGACTCCACCGGCGGCGGCGCCTACGGCGACTCCAACGTGACCGACGAGTTCTACTGGGCCGCGGCCGAGCTGTACCTCACCACCGGCGACAAGCAGTACGGCGCCGACGTGACCGGCTCGCCGCTGCACAAGGCCGACGTGTTCGACCGCGCCTTCGACTGGCAGAACACCGCGGCCCTCGGCCGGCTGGACCTCGCCACCGTGAAGAGCCAGCTGGCCGACCGCGACCGGGTCCGCCAGTCCGTGGTCGACGGGGCCGACCGGTTCCTCAAGACCATGGACGGGCAGGCCTACGGGCAGGCGTACGCGCCCGAGGGCGGCTACGACTGGGCCTCCAACAGCCAGATGCTCAACAACCTCGCCGTCGTCGGCACCGCGTTCGACATCACCGGCAAGGCGAAGTACCGCGACGGCGTCCTCGGCGGCATGGACTACATCTTCGGCCGCAACGCGCTGAACCAGTCCTACGTCACCGGCTACGGCGAGAAGGCCTCCAAGAACCAGCACAGCCGCTGGTACGCGCACCAGCTCGACCCGAAGCTGCCGAACCCGCCGCGCGGCACCCTGGCCGGCGGCCCGAACTCGCAGCTGCAGGACGAGGTCGCTAGCGCTGCGCTGCGTGGCTGCAAGCCGCAGCTGTGCTACATGGACGACATCCAGTCGTGGTCGACGAACGAGCTGACCATCAACTGGAACGCGTCCCTGGCGTGGGTCTCGACCTTCGTCGCGGACAACGCGTAACGAGCTAGACCAACGAATGGGGCGGCCACTGGTCGCCCCATTCGGCGTCTCGGGCCGCCTTGTACAGCGGCCCCTCCCGCTTGGGCACCAGCAGCGGCCCGACCGTCGTGGCGGGCCGGCAGACCTGCAGCGTGACCAGGCCCTTGCGAAACGCCGGGTGGCGCACGACCCGGCCCCCGGCGTTCGGCACCGGTTCCCTGGTGGCGGCGACGAAGCTGTACTTCTCGTCCTCGTAGCCCAGGCTCGCCTCCTTGAGCCGCCGGTGCAGCGCCGACCGGTTGACCCGGGCGGCGAAGTGGCACCAGTCCCGGCCCTGCATGCCGCAGGCGAGCTGGTGCGGGCAGGGGGCGGCGACGTGCCAGCCGTCGGCGATCAGCACCTCGCGGGCGTCCAGGATCCGGCGGTACCCCTGCGGCGTCCCCGGCTCGACGAGCACCACGGCCTTGCGGGCGGCCGCCCGCGCCTGCTCGACGAGGGTGGCCCGGCCCTGCTCGTCCAGCTCGGTGAGCACGTAGGAGGCGGTGACCAGGTCGGCCTCGGGGACCGGCTCGCCCAGCCGCCACTCCTGCCAGGCGAAGCTCTCGGCCGCGGCGATGCGCCGGCCGAGCCGCAGCGCCTCCGGCACCTGGTCGAGCACGGTCGACGCGATGCGCCCGAACACGTCGCGGGCGGCCCACGCCCCCGCGCCCGTGCCGCCGCCGAGGTCGGTGTGGCTGCTCAGCTCCAGCGGCGGCAGCTGCCCGAAGGCGGCCGCGACCGCGGCGTGCGTGGCCGGCATCCGGTAGGCCGCGTACGCGGTGGCGTCGACCATGTCGCGCAGCAGCGGCTCGTCGGCCGGGGCGCCGCCGCGGTAGTCGGCGATGAGCCGGCGCACCGACTCGGCGACGCGGGCCGGCGCCACGTCGCGCAGCACCTCGTCGAGCGCCTCGCGCAGCTCAGACACGACGCCGGCTCCAGCGTGGCGCCGGGTTCGCGGCCCCGGCCTCCTTGATCACCCTCAGATGCAGCACGGGTCCATCATCGCTGGTCCCGAAAGCCGGTGAACGCCGCCTCCAGGGTGCCCTCGCCGTGGGTCAGGCCGGGCAGGGCCCGCTCCAGCGCGGCGAGCCGGGCCGAGGGGACCCGTCCGGTCACCCGGAAGCGGCCACCGTCGATCTGCGGGGTTTCGGTCCTCGCGTCGTACCGCGGGAGCTCGCCCAGCATCGTGGACAGCGCCGCCGCCGGACCCTCGACGGTGAAGCGGTGCACCGGCGCGCACACCACCGTGCCGGCCTCGGCCAGTGCCCGCCGCAGCAGCAGCGGGACCAGGCGCTTGAAGTCGCCGGCCGTGCTGCGCGGGGCGGTGTAGCCGCAGCGCGTCACCGTGACCCGCGCCCCCTCGACGTCCCAGCCGTGCAGCCCGCCGCGGGCGAAGGCGTCGTGCACGTACCGTTCGATGGCCTGGTGGAACGCCGTGGTGGTCTTGTAGACGTACAGCGGGATGTGCTCCACCGGCACGGCGACGTGCACCCCCTCGCCCGGTTCGAGCAGCAGCTCCAGGGTGGCCACGTGCGGGTTGCCGTCGCGGTCGATGACGGCCCCGGCGCGGGCGCGGCCGGCGGGCCGCTCGACGTGGACGGTGACCGTCTCGCCGAAGGTGACCCTGAGGTCGTACTCCCCGAGCAGCGTGTCGCGGATGACCTCCTTCTGGATCTCGCCGTACAGCGAGACCGACAGCCGGCCGGCCTCCTCGTCCAGGCGGAGGTTGATGAGCGGGTCCTGCTCGGCGAGCTCGCTCAGCGCGGCGTGCAGGCGGTGCTGCTGCGCGGCGTCGACCGGCTCGACGGTCGTCTCCATGGTGGGCGGGGCGAATATCTGCGGCTCCGCCCGGTGCGCAGCGCCGATGGTGTCGCCGATCCGCAGGCCCCTGAGGCCGTAGACGCGTCCGATCTGCCCGGCCGCCAGGGGATCGGGGGCGACCCCGGTGACCTTCTGCCGGCCGATCTGGTCGCGGACGCGGATCTGGCCGCTGAAGATCCGCACGTGCGCCGCATGATCGCGATCGATCTTGAACACGGTGGCGCGCAGCGGCGCCCAGGCGTCCTGCCCGGCCTTCGGGAGGTGCTCGGCGATGGCCGCGGTCAGCTCGGCGATGCCCTCGCCCGTGATCGCCGAGCCGCGGTAGGCCGGGCGGACGGCGGCGCTGTGCGCGAGCCGCCGCAGGACGGCGGGCGGGATCGGCGCGCCGGCCAGGTAGGCGGCGAGGGCCTCGTCGTCGCGCTCGGCGAGGGCCTCCGCGTGCTCGCGCCACATCGGGACCGCGGACGGGATCGCGGCGATCGCCCGGTCCGGGTCGGCGCCTGTGCGGTCGGTCTTGTTCACGAACAGCAGGGTGGGCACGCGCAGCCGGTCGAGGGTGTGCAGCAGCACCCGGGTCTGGGCCTGCACGCCCTCGACCGCGCTGAGCACCAGGACGGCGCCGTCGAGCACGCGCAGGGCGCGCTCGACCTCGGCGATGAAGTCCGGGTGGCCCGGCGTGTCGATGAGGTTGACCGTCGTCGCGCCGATCGCGAACGTGGCGACGGCGGACTTGATGGTGATGCCGCGGCGGCGCTCCAGCTCCAGCGTGTCGGTCTGGGTGCTGCCGGCGTCGACGCTGCCGAGGCGGTCGATGACGCCGGCGTCGAAGAGGAGGCGCTCGGTGAGGCTGGTCTTACCGGCGTCGACGTGCGCGACGATGCCGAGATTGAGGATGCTCAAGACGTGTCTGGTCCTTCGCGGGCGAGGTGGGCAGCGGCCGGGACGTGACACGTGCGCGCATGACGCCTCCTCGATTCGCGAGTGGACCTGGGGCCCGACTGTACCGCGGGACTTTTTGTCGTACCCCCTAGTTACGCTGTCGCCGACCCCCTCAGCAGAGAAAGGTTCCCGCCGATGCCGCAGACGACGTATCTGGAGCTGTCCGAGGACACCGGGAGCGCGCACAAGTTCTACGAGGTCACCGTCGATGGCAACCAGATGACGGTCCGCTACGGCCGCATCGGCGACGGCGGCCAGTCGAAGACCACGACGTACGCCGACGGGACCAAGGCGCAGGCCGACGCGGCGAAGAAGATCGGCGAGAAGGTGCGCAAGGGCTATGCCCCGGCGATCCCCGGCCAGCGGGCGCCGCGCTCGGTCACCCGGCGCGTGATCGTGAGCCAGCGCTCGACGGCGAAGACGGCGCCGGTGCTGTGGAAGTACCGCTCGGGCGCCCCGGCCTTCGGCATCTTCATCGACAAGGACGTCTGCATGGTCGGCAACGAGTCCGGCACCATCACGGTGCTGGGCCACGACGCCACCGTGCAGCGGCAGTTCCAGCTGCCCGACGGCGTGAAGTGCATCGTGGCCGACGACGCCTGGATCTACGCCGGCTGCGACGACGGCAACGTCTACGACCTGTCCGGCAAGGTCCCGCGCCTGGCCTATGCCATCGCCCCCGACATCGACATCTACTGGCTGGACATCCACGACGGCATCCTGGGCGTCTCCGACGCCAAGGGCGGCGTGTGCAGCATCGACCACGAGGACGAGTTCCTGTGGCGGCGCCAGGGCCGCGGCTCCGCCGGCTGGATGGTCCGCTGCGACGCCACCGCCGTCCACCACGGCCACAGTCGCGGCGTGACCTCCTACGACTGGCGCACCGGCGACGAGCTGTGGCACCGCCCGACCACCGGCGCCGTCCTCTTCGGCTGGCAGGAGTCCGACGCCCTCTACGCCGGTATGTCCTCCAACTCCGTCCTGCAGTTCGCGAAGTCCGGCCAGCCCGGCGTCACCTACCGCTGCGACGACACCATCTTCTCCTGCGCCACCGCCCCCGACGGCCGCTACGTCTTCGCCGGCGACCACCGCTCCTCGGTCTACTGCTTCGCCGCCGACGGCACCCGCCTGTGGAAGCTCGGCACGGGCTGCGGCAGCGCCTACTCGATGCAATACCACGACGAGAAGCTCTACATCGTCACCACCGACGGTTCCCTGGCCTGCATCGACGCCAGCGAGGCGGCCGTGCGCGCCGCCGAGGACGGCGTCGTCCCGGAGTTCGTCGACGTCAAGGCCCCCACCCAGATGCACCGCGCCACCCCCTCCACCACCGTCGAGGAGGCCACCGACCCGTCGGAGGGCATCGTCGTGGAATGCGTGGCCGAGGGCTCCCGCCTGCGCATCCGCGTCCTCTCTCCCGGCTACAACAGCGACTGGCAGGTCCAGTTCCCCAAGGGCATCCGCGAGCCCGGCGCCCGCTACCTGGTCACGGAGATCCGCGAGGCCGCCCGCGGCGGCTTCTACCGCGCCTTGGGCGACGTCAAGCGCCTGGTCTGACCGCAAGGATGCAGGCGAGTCCCGCACAGGGGTCGGTCTGACCCTTGGCCCGACCGCCCCCGGTTCCTGAACGGGGACCTGCCGGCCGTGCCGGTGCGGGTCTCGCCTGCACGCAACAGCCTCTCCGCCGCCTCCCCACCAGCGCTCCCGCCGGCCCGGGCCGACTCTCCGGGCCGCGGGGCGGGCCGGCTCCCTGGGCTGCGGGCCTGGTCTGGGCCGCGCTCTTCGGGCCCGGGCTTGGTCCTGGCCGTGCTTTCCTGGCCCCGGGCCTGTGTCCGGGCCGTGCTTTCCGGGCGCTGGCACGGCCCGGCTCCACCTCGGCCTCGGGACGTCGTGAGCGTCGGCGCACCATCAACCACGTCGCGCGTCCTCGTAAATCCGTTCAACGGCAAGGGCGCGCGCGTCGCAGCGAATGCGTGCACGTGTTTCAAGGCGGACCAGGCCCTCTTCGAACCGAGATAATCATCGGGGTTGCGTCGCGGGCGGAGCGTGCACCATTTGACATTATGCGGTGCTGTTCGGGGCGGTGATTTCGGCCGGGCGCTGGGATAATCGGATACGTGGGGCAGCTGCAATTATTCACCAAGACCGAATTGGCCGCGATGCGCGACCGGACCAGGTCGCGTCGTTATTCTCCGGTGATTGAGCGGTTCCGTCAGGAACATGAGCGGCATCGAGCTTGGGGTTTGCAAAGGCGCCATGCCGAGCGGCTGCGCCGCGTGCGCGGCGACACCCCGCCACCGGCGGTCGACGAGCAGGACGGCTCGGCGCGCGAACCGGCGCCGCCCCCGGTCACACCAGCTGAGCAGGTCGGACATCCCGAGAGTGACGGCGTGGCGTATGACGGTGATCCCGCGCCGCACGAAACGGACGGCGCCGCACCGCCGGACCCTGCCCCGAAGAGTTGCGACTCACCCGCACCATTACCGCGCAGGCCCGCCGGTGCAGCAACACGCACAACGGCGACTAGCAATATCCGACCACCGACGCATTGCAGTCGTCATTCGACAATGCCACGAACGCCTCGACGTCATTCGCTCCGAGCTCCCGGAAGAATGGCATCAGAAAACTCCGCACCCCTGGCCTGCCGCGATCGTACGAGGTGCGGCAGAAGTCCGCCCTGAGGGGCACGGGCAACTCGTGGCGCGAGCGGACGTTCTGGTTGTTCCGTGAGGCCTGGCTGAGGTTGCGACCGTGTCGCGTGGTGCCGCCGGGCTGTCGTGGAGCCGTGGCGTGGCGTCTTGGCGACCCGACGAGTTTTTTCCAGCCGGGTGTCGAGAGCGTGTGATCGGTGCCGACCCTCTGCGAGACCGGGAAACAGCCGAGGCGGAGGAGCCAGCCATGCGGAAGATCATCTACTGGGTGCACACGTCGGTCGACGGGTTTGTCGATGGGCCGAACGGGGAGTTTGACTGGCCGGTTATGGGGCCGGAACTGTCGGCGTATTCCGAGTCGCTCGACCGGCGGGTCGACACGCTGCTGTTCGGCCGGCCGGTGTGGCAGATGATGGTCGGGTTCTGGCCGAATGCCGAGGAGATCTCCCAGGATCCGCACGTCGCCGCGTTCGCGCCCTTCTGGCGGGCGACTCCGAAGATCGTGTTCTCCCGCGGCTACCCGGGCGATGCGTGGACTGAGCGCGTCATCCGGGGCGACTTGCGCGCCGAGGTCGCTGCGCTCAAGGCGCGGCCGGGTGCCGACCTGCTGTTGACCGGTGGCGCGAACCTCGCCGCCGCGCTGACCGAGCTGGGTCTCGTCGATGAGTATCACGTCGCCGTACACCCGGTGGTCCTCGGTGGTGGCCGGAAGCTGTTCGCCGGGCCGAAGCGGCGCCTCAACCTGCGGACCGTCGAGTCCCGCACCCTCGATGGCCAGGTCGTCGTGACCAGCTACCGGCTCGCGGGATGAGCACTCGAGGCCTCACGCGCGTCACCACAAGGTCGGGAAGGCAGTACCCGACCGGACGCCGACCACCTCGAGGACCAGCAGCCGGCACGCCGTCAGCGAACTGATCCGCGCCATCCGCGGGTACCGCGTCGAGTATCCGCGGATGGCGCGGATCAGTTCCGCGTCCGGCTGGCGGCCAACCCGAGGAGGCTGGGTGCTCTGGCCGGCGGTCGGCGGTACTCGACACCCGTGAATTGGATGCCATTGACACCTCACGCTTGCACCTGACAGTCTTTTCTTACAGGTGTTAGGGGCTAGGTGGGGAGGCGGTCGTGAGCATGAGCGCGCCGGTGCGGCAGGGGGTCGCTGTGCGCATCGCACGCTGGAGTGCCGCGCACCCGTGGCAAGCAATCCTCGGGTGGATCGGGTTCGTGGTGCTCTCCGTCGGAATCGGTGCGGCTGTCGGGACGAACCAGGCGAGCGGCCGCGACTTCTGGGTCGGCGAGGCCGGTGTGGCCGAGTCGATCGCCGATCGCGGGCAGCTGACCCAGCCGCCCCAGGAACGCGTGCTCATCACCTCGGCCACCGGCGGGCCGGCCGGGGAGGCGGCCGATCGGGCGGCGACGGATGTGGCCGCCCGGCTGGCGTCGACCGCCGGGGTCGACCACGTGCTGCCGGTGCAGCACTCCGCCGACGGGACCGCGGTGCTGGTCTCCTTCACGCTGCAGGGCGACGCCAAGGCCGCCACCGCCAAGTTGCCGCCGATCGAGGCCCAGGTCGCCGCCGCGCAGGCGGCGCATCCGGGCGTCACGCTGGCACAGACCGGCACGGCGTCGACCTCCAAGGGCAACGGCAAGCAACTCGGCGCCGACCTGTCCCGGGCCGAGATGATCACCTTCCCGGTGACGCTGGCGATCCTCTTCGTCGTCTTCGGCGCGCTGCTTGCCGCCGCGGTACCGCTGATCCTGGCGATCTCGGCGGTCGGCAGCGCGCTCGGCCTCTACTCGCTGACCTCCCTGGTGTTCCCGGACGCGGGCGGCGCGGTCGCGAACGTTGTGCTGCTCATGGGCATGGCGGTCGGGGTCGACTACTCGCTGTTCTACCTCGAGCGCGCGCGGGAGGAGCGGGCGCGCTCCAGCGGGCGGCTGACCCACGTACAGGCGGTCGAGCTGGCCGCCGTGACCTCCGGTCACACGATCCTGGTCTCCGGTGCGGCGGTGCTGCTGTCCCTGATCGGGCTCTACTTTGCCGACGACGTGATCTTCTCGTCGATCGCCTCCGGCTCGATCATCGTGGTGCTGATGGCGATGGTGGGCTCGCTGACCGCCCTGCCGGCCCTGCTGGCCAAGCTGGGCGGCCGGGTCGACCGCCGCCGGGTGCGCCGCCGCGGCGTCGAGTCGATCAGCGAGGCGCCCGGGCGGGCCTGGTCGAGCCTGCTGCGCCCGGCGACGCGGCGCCCGAGGCTGACGCTGCTCATCGCGGCGGGCGCGATGGTGCTGCTGGCGCTGCCCGCGTTCGGCATCCGGCTGCGGGTGGAGGGCAACGACACCTTTCCCCGCGTCATCCCCGCGATCGCCGCCTACGACCGCATGACGCGGTCCTTCCCGACCGAGGGTGTCGCGCACCTCGTCGCCGTCGAGGCGCCGGCCGGGCGGCGGGACGCGGTGCGCGCGGCCCTGGTCCAGCTGGCCGCCCGGGCCGGGGCTGATGCGCACTTCGCGCGGCCCGATCAGCCCCGCATCCGCACATCGTCCGACGGCACTGTCGCGACGCTGGAGCTGCCGATCCCGACCGGCACCAACGCCCCCGCCTCGGCGGACTCCCTGCGGATGCTGCGCGACACCCTGCTGCCGGCGACGGTGGGCCAGGTCCAGGGCGCCCGTTACGCGGTCTCCGGCCAGGTGGCGCGCTCGATCGACTACGTCGAGCACCAGGGCTCCCGCACGCCGGCCATCGTGCTCTTCGTGCTGGCCGTCACCTTCGTGATGATGAGCGTGGCGTTCCGTTCGGTCGTGATCGGCCTGCTCGGCGTCGCCCTGAACGTCCTGTCGGCGGCGGCCGCGTTCGGCGCGTTGGTCGTCGTCTTCCAGTGGTTGCGCACCGACGGGTTCATCACGTCCCGGATCCCGCTGATCCTCTTCGTGATCCTGTTCGGGTTGTCGATGGACTACCAGGTCTTCGTGGTCAGCCGGATCCGTGAGCGGGTGCAGGCGGGACTCTCCACCCGGGACGCGGTGACCGACGGCATCACCCGCTCGGCCGGCGTGGTGACCAGCGCCGCCGTCGTCATGGTGTCGGTCTTCGTCAGCTTCCTGTTCGTCGGCCTGCTCGAACTCAAGCAGATCGGGTTCGGTCTGGCCGCGGCGGTGATCATGGACGCCGTCATCGTCCGCATCCTGATGCTGCCGGCGGCGCTGACGCTGCTCGGCTCGCGCAGCTGGTGGCCGTCCCGGCCGCCGGCCGCGGTCGCGCCGGCGGCCCGTAGCGGCGTGGAGCACCGCGTCAGGTAGGTCGACGCCGGGTCAGGACGGCAACGGGCCGGGCCCGGCGAGAATCGCTTTCGCCTCGGCCAGCGGATCCACGGCCGGCCCCAGCAGCCGATCGGCAAACCGGATGTGCAGCCGGGCGGCGCCGATCAGCACCGGCGCCACCGCCAGCGCGCCGGCGATCAATGCGCCCACGGCGACGATAAGCGCCGTGGGCAGGTCGCCGATCCAGAGCCCCCAACCGCCGGCCTCGGGGCCGTCCGGGAAGGACCCGATCATCAGGCCGTGCCCGGTCTCGCCGTTCGGCCAGGTCTGCGGCATCAGCCAGAACCAGGCCGGAATGGTGAGCAGGCCGATCGTGACGCAGCCCAGGAGCAGGGCGCCGGCATCCAGGACGAGCAGGATCGGAAACAGTGCGAGCAGGTAGGCGCAGTCCCGGGCCATCGCGGGATCGGTCCACAGCACGCGGGCGCGGGTGAAGACGCCGCCGGCCGGCGGGCGATAGTCGCCGGAAATCGCCGGCCCGGCCAGTGCCGCGCGGTTTCGCTCGACGGCGGCGCAACCGCGGACCACCATTGCCGCGCCGATCGAGATCGGCAGCCCGAGCCAGGTGATATTGGCGATCGCGGCGATCAGGAGCACACCGACGAGGAACGCGAAGAGCAGCGGTCCGGCGACCAGATAACTCGCCAGATAGGCGATGGCGCGCCACGGGGCACGGGTGCCGATCACCCGGAGTCCGGCGCGAGGGGTCAGATATGCGCCGGGCCGGTGCACTACCCCACACTCCGCAGCAGGTCGTCGATGGCGTCCAGCCGTTTGCCGATCTCGGTCAGCCGGGTGTTGAGCAATGTCTGGTGCTCCACGGCCTGCTCGGCGAGGCGGCGGTACGACGCCATGGCCACCGCGTCCGCCCGGTGCCGCTGGAGCCGGAAGTAGGACATCAGGCTCGCGGTGATGCCCCCGATGGCGATCAGCACGATCACGACCGCGATCAGCCCGCCCGTCATTTACGTGTCCCCTCGTTCGAGTATCGCTGCTGCGTCAGCGTCACCGTGCAATGCGTCCTCGCGCAGGGCGTCCAGCACGGTCTGCGTGGTCACCTTCAGCTCGAACGGTGTGAGCTCCATGTACTTCATGGCCTTACCGTCGGCCGACAGCTCCAGCCGGCCGGTCACCAGGCCGGCCTTCTCCATCCGTTCCAGGTGCATGTAGAGCAGGGGACGGGACAGGCCCAGCCGGCGCGCCAGCTCACTCACGTGCAACTGCCCCTTGGCCAGCTCGGCGATGATGCGTAGCCGCTGCACGTGCCCGACGGCGGCGAGTTGAGCCAGAAGCTCCTCGCTGGTCACGCTCCACCCCCGGGAAGTACCTGTCAGGTCAGCCTTACAGATGCAATGTTGTGCCGTCAACCCGGATGGTGCCCCGGCCGTTTGCGGGCGGCGGTGCGGCAGGGGAGGCCGGGTGGGTTGCGGGGACATGGTCTACTTGCGCCATGACTTGGGTGCGGCCCGTTGGCATCGGGTTCCTCGTGCTGGCCGTGCTGGCCGCCATCGCGGTGCGGGTGGAGATCGGGCACGCGACGACCTCGTGGGTGCTGACCGTCGTCTACGGCGTGCTCGGGCTCATCGCCGCGGTCGTCGGGGCGGGCCTCATCCTCCTGGCCGGGCGGCTGGACCGCCGCCGTTAGCGGACCTCAGTTGTACTCGTCGTAGCTCTCGAACCGCGTGGTGACGCCCGCGGTGGTGAGCCACTCGTGGAAACGCTTGCGCACGTCGATCGAGTGCTCGTCCGGGCGGATGTGCAGGCTCGCGCGGATGTTCTCGAACGGGGGGCCGTCGCCGAGCAGGCGGGGCAGGTCGGCGACGGACACGATCGACCACTGGTGGTAGAGGGCGACCATCTCGCCGACCATCAGGGCCACCCAGTAGCCGCTGTCCTTGGTGTACAGGATCAGGTCGCCGTCGCGGGTCAGCTGGGCCTCGCCGTAGGAGTAGTAGCTGTCCGTGGCCTTGCCGAAGCTGTGGGCCTCGAACAGCCGCTCGCGGCGGACCACGTCGTGGTCCGGCATCCGGTTGAGCATGGTCATGGCGTGACCTCCTCGTGCGTGGCGTGGATCGGGCTTGCCATCGCGACCCAACCGGTCATGGCGAGGATTCAACCACTTGCAGCCGGGTCAGGATGGCCCGCACGCGGGCCTCGGCGGCCCGGCTGCCGCTCGGGCGGAGGGCGGCGGCGGCGCGCAGGGCGGCCCGGCGGGCGGCGGCGTGGTCGCCCCGGCTGAGCTCGATCTCGGCGATGGTGGCCAGGGCGTGGCTCTGCAGCAGGCGGAAGCCGCCGCGCTCGGCCCGGTGCAGGGCGTCGCGGGCCCGGTCCAGGGCGGCGTCGAGGCGGTCGAGCTCGCGCAGCGCGCCGGCCAGGCCGATCTCGGCGGCGGCCCGGTGGTGGGCCGCGCCGACGTCGGAGACGAGGGCGAAGGCCTCCGAGTACAGCTCGACCGCGCGGCCGGGGCGGCCCAGGGCGCGGTGGGCGCCGGCGAGGGCAATGAGCGCCTGGGCGGTGCCGTAGCTGCCTTCCAGCTCGCGGGCGGTGGCGACGGCGGCGGTGGCCAGGTCCATGGCCCGGCCCGGGTGGCCGAGGTCGGCCTGGACGCCGGCCAGCAGGGACAGGATCGTGGTCTCGTGCAGGCGGTTGCCGACGTCGCGGCACAGGGTCAGGGCCTGCTCGGCCAGGCCGAGGGCGTCGGCGAGGCGGCCCATCGCGTGGTAGGTCCCGGCCAGCGACGACAGCAGGTACGCCGTGGTGCGCGACGCCTCACCGAGGGTCTCGGCCATGCGCAGGCTCTCGTCGAAGCACTCCATGGCCTCGGCCAGGCGGCCGGTGATGTGGTGGTGGTGGCCGAGGGAGTCCAGGAACGCGACCAGCAGGCGGGTGGAGCCGTGCCCGCGGGCCAGGGCGATCGCCTTGGTGTGCTGCTCCAGGGCGTCGTCGGGGCGGCCCAGCTCGTCGTAGTGGATGCCGAGGTTGTTGCGGGCGCAGGCGAGGCCCTCGAACCAGCCGCCGGCCTCGGCCAGGCGGACCGCGCTGCGCAGGGACTGCACCGCCTCGTCGTGCCGGCACAGCCACTGGTTGGCGTGGGCCAGGCTGATGAGCATCGCGGCCTGGCCGTCGACGTCGCCGTAGACCTCGGCGGCGGTCAGGCCCGCCCGGCTGGCGACCAGCCAGCCGAAGAGGTGGCCGGCCTGGGAGAGGTAGCCGCGCAGGGCGTCGGCCAGCAGCCAGGCCATCTCCGGGTAGCCGTCGGCGACGGCGTGGCGGACCGCGGCGAGGAGGTTGGCACGCTCGGCGTCGAGCCAGGCGCGGGCCTGCGCGGTGCCGCAGAACTCGGTGGCGGGGGCCTTCCCGGCGTACGGCAGCCGCACCAGCTGCGGGTAGAGCTGCCGCGCGGCGGCGTCGACCGTGCCGAGGTACCAGTCGTAGGCGCGCCGCAGCGCGGTGGTGCGCTCCTGCGCCGGGTCGTCGGTGGTGGTCCGGGCGCGGGCGTAGCAGCGCAGCAGGTCGTGGAACGTGAACCGGTCCGGGGCGGACTCGACCACCAGGTGGGCCGCGGCGAGCCGGTCGAGCAGGCTGCCAGCCTCGGCGCCCGGCAGGCCGGCCAGGGCGCCGGCCGCGGCGGCGGTGCAGTCGTTGCCGGGGGCCAGGCCGAGCAGCCGGAACAGGCGCTGGGCGTCGGCCGGCACGCTGCGGTACGACACCTCCAGCGCGCTGAGCACCGCCCGCTCGCCGTCCACGGCCAGCGCGGTCAGCGGGTCGGCCGCGCGCAGCTGGGCCACGTGCGCGGCCAGGCCGCGGTGCGGGTGGTTGATGAGGTCGGCGGCGCTGATGCGCAGCGCCAGCGGCAGGTGCGCGCAGGCCGCGGCGAGCTCGGCGGCCGCCTCCGGCTCGGCCGCCACCCGGTCGGCCCCGAGCATCTCGCTGAGCAGTGCCCGGGCCTGCTCCGGCGGCAGGATGTCCAGGGTGATCCGGCGGGCGCCGTCGTGCGCGACGAGGCCGGTGAGCCGGTCCCGGCTGGTGATGACGACCAGGCAGCCCTGGCCGCCGGGCAGCAGCGGGCGGACCTGCTCGACCGAGCGGGCGTTGTCCAGGAACAGCAGCACCCGGCGGGTGGCCAGCATCGAGCGGTACAGCGCGGAGGCCGCCCCGATGTCGTCGGGCACCCGGTCCTCGCGCACCCCGAGCGAGCGCAGCAGCGCGCCGAGGACCTCGATCGGCGGCACCGGCCGGTCGCAGGAGGCGTAGCCGTGCAGGTTCACGTAGAGCTGGCCGTCGGGGAACCGGGCCGAGACCCGGTGCGCCCAGTGCACGGCCAGCGCGGTCTTGCCGTAAACCTGATTCAAACACATAATAGATTCATGCCTGCAACAGCTTCCCCCCTCGGCGTCCCGGCCCGGCCCCGGGCAATCCTGCTGGCCCGGCTGTCGGACAACCGCGAAGACGTCGATCTGACGGACGAGGGCATTCCCCTCTCGCTGGACGATCAGATCCGGCGGATGACCGACCGGGCCGGGCAGCTTGGCTGGGACGTGTGGAAGGTGATTAAGAATCCGCGCCTGTCCGCGTACAAGCGTCGGAAGATCACGTTGCCGGACGGGCGCCGGGAGTACCGGGTGTTTCGCCCGGACCTTCGGGAGGCCCTGGGCGATCTCGCGGCCGGTCGGGCCAACGCCCTGCTGTGCCTGGATCTTGACCGGGCGTTCCGCGACCCGAAGGACCTGCAAGATCTGATTGACGTGGTGGAACACGCGCCACACAAGGTCGTGGTGGAGTCGGTCACCGGCTCGTTGCACATGGAGAAGGGCCGGGACAACTTCGACGCGGAGATTCGCGTGTTGGTGGCCAACAAGGCATCGCGGGACACTGCCCGGCGCGTCGCTGCGGCGCGGGAGCGCCAAGCGCTCAACGGACAGTACGGCGGGGGGCGCCGCCCGTTCGGGTTCTGCCTCGGGGCGCCGGAGGTGCCCGCCGGGACCGACGCGGCCGACGTGGTGTGCCCGTGGCATGGTGGCCGGTCCTGTCGGTCGGGGATCAGCACGATCAAGGACGAGATCGACGTGATCGCGGACTGCGCCAACCGGCTGTTGCAGGGAATCAGCCTGCGCTCGCTCGCAGCCGAGCTGCGCGGTGGGGACGTGGCCACGGTGACCGGGGCGGCGTGGAGCGCGGAAACATTGCGGGACATCCTGTTGCGTCCGCGCAACGCCGCGTTGACGGTGTATCGGGGAGAGGTCGTGGAGGGGGTCACGGCACCATGGGAACCGATCGTGTCGCGTGCGGTGTTCGAGGCGGTGCGGGACGTGTTGACCGACCCGTCCCGCCGCACGGGGCCGGGCGCGCCGCCGCGTTGGCACGGGACGGGGCTCTACCGATGCGGGATCTGCACCCCGCTCGGAACCGAGACCGCCAAGCCGGTCACGGTGCAGGTCACGCTTGGTGGGCGTCAGCCGCGTTACCGGTGCAAGAACCACAACCACCTGACGCGCAACGTGGAGCACGTTGACAACGCCGTGTTCGCGCACATGATGTACGCGCTGACCCATGACCGTGCCTACGAGCTGTTGTCGGCCCCGGCGCCGGACGTGGACGCGGATGCGGTGCACGCCGAGCGCAAAGCGATCCGCAACCGCCTCGATCAGATGGCCGAGGACGAGGTGATGGGGCTCAAGACCCGCGCGCAGGTGATCGCGGCGACGAAGCGGGCCAACGCCCGCATCGCCGAGCTGGACGAGCTGTTGAACGCCACGGTGACCACCGACCCGCTGGCAGCAGTGGTCAACGCCGCCGATGCAGTTGCCGCGTGGGGCGCCCTCGAACTGGCTGATCAGCGGCTGTTCATCGACCGGTTGTGCACGGTGACGATCCTGCCGTCCGGGAGGAAGGGGCGCGGGTTCGACCCGAACACCCTGGACATTGCCCCGAAGCACACGTTGGGTAGTGGCAGCCCGGCCGCCGCCGCATAGTCCGCGCGATGCTGGGCCGGACGCCACGGGGCGCCCCCGATCGTGGGGGGCGCCCCATTGTCATGTCCGGCCACTGTCAGGCCGCACGCCGCTGGGCGGGCCGCCGCCGGGTCTGACGGTCCAGCAACGCGGCGAGCGTGTCGCGTTGCTCATCGTCCAACGGCGGCCACGCTTCGACGTTGGCCCGGACGTGCGCCATCAGGGTTTCGTCGCGCAGGACCGCGCGCAGCTTTGCCAGTCGGGGGCTGTCGCTGTCTCGGGGCGCGGCCATCGCGGTGAGCCGGGCGCGCATGATCTCCCGGTCGGCCGCCGACACCCCCGTGGTGTCGGCCGGGTCGGGGGCGGGCGTGGGAGGGGTGGATTTACGGGCCATCGGTGACGTCCCCGGAGCGTTGGGATGGCCGGTGCGGTGCGAGGGACCGTCGGGGGTGAGGTCGGCGCCGAGCGCGGTAGTCGCCTCGGTGGCTGGCCCGTCGCCTGCAGACGGACGACGGCGGGAAGGTTTCGGGTCCTGGCTTGTGACCATTACCTTCCACTGTGGACTGTTGCGGATCTCGTGAAAGTCACGCGCATATGCGGTTCGCCTCCTTCGTAGGTTCGACGTTGACAAATAAGGGTTGACGGGAAGGTGACCGGTGCACACCGGTCACGGATGTGCGGACACGCACCGACATGACGCAGCACGGGCCAGGATGCGGCGCGGTGAAGGTTGGCACATTCGTGCCGCCCCGTCCGGGGGCGCTACGGTGCTGCTAAGGGTTGATGGCGCCTGTACGACTGCTGTCTCGGCGGACGCGCGGACGCACTTGCGGGACCACTCCGCGATGGAGGCGCATGGCCGGGCGCCACGGCACTGGGCTGGCGGTGGCTACAGCGAATCGCCCAGGTTTCACGGAGTCCGAGCCGACCAGTTGGGCGCTGGCCGGCGTGACGGTGCGGGGGTTCGTGCACGACATGCGCCAGCCGACCCGGGGCCACTCGTACGCTGTCGGCGCTGCAACGAATGCGGCCAAGTGGCCCAGCCAGCACAGACAACAGTCTCGGTTCTGCTGGCCAGGACGCTCGGGCACGTCCCGAACGCGCTGGGCCGGTCGAGATAACGATGGGCCTGTAGCGGACACCGAGCCGGCACATCCGCGGGGTCGCGGGCAGCACTATGCGCGACGGTCGTCTGCCCTGCCGGGCGCTGCGTCGAGCACGCTATGGCCGTAGCGTTAGCGGTCGATCCTGGTCCAAGATCGGCACGGTCGGATGTCGAGGTGACGTAGGCGCTGGCGACGTGCAAATCGCGGGACTTCGGCTGAACGTCGTGGTTGGGTGGCCGAGCCGAGCCGCAACTTCCTTTTGCTCTGCCTATACCGAGCTAACGACTACCTGGCAAGCGGTGTCGGCGGTGCTGGGGGTCACGTTGTTCAGGAGGGCAGAGGTAGCCCGTTTCGGAGTAGTACCGTCCGTTGGCGCCTTTGAGGGATTCGCCGCACCGGCTGCACGTTAGGACCGGCACAGTAATTTGTGGGGCTCCCTTGGATGTCGCTCCCACAACGATGAGCACGACGACGAGCGTCGGGGTGCTCGCCGTTACTGTCCATTGCACGGCGGCGGACAATGGCATCGTGGAAGTTATGTGCCCAACGAGCCGGGTTGCCAGTATGAAGCCGGGGCCGGCCTGCGCAAGCAGAGCGCACTGGATGACTTCGAACCCGCTGAGAGCGAGCCGGTCCTCGAAGACGATGACGGTGAATGAGATCCCCACCAACGCGGCGGGTATCCAGAGCGGCATCCTGCTCTCCCTCCAGTAGTGGAGCTGGCCTACCGGACGCCGGACCGCATACGTTCCGGCATGACGTCACACAGCAGTCGGTAGGTCTCTTTGTCGAGGTCTTCTGGGATTTCGGCGTCGCGGGCGGTCATGAGTTCGTCGAGCAGGTGGTCGAGTTCGGCGGCGTTGCCTTCTGCGGCGGCGACGCGCAGGAGGTCTCGCCACGCGATGTCGTTGGCTCGCTCGGGGTCTGCCAGCCAGGCTTGTTCGACGGCCCATCGAGCGCCGGGGATGTCGCCGCCGTCGAGACTCAGTTCGACGAGGCGATGGGAGGTGTCCACGACAGCGGCGGCGAGGTGATGGGGCTGAATCTCGGAGGTTGGTAGCCACGCGAAGGGGCTGCGGGCAACGGAGGAGTATGCGATGTCTGCACCGGCGAGCGGTGCGCCCCGAACGAGTGCGAGAGCGTTGCGTAGGTCGCTGATTCCCGCCGGTCCCCGGCTCTCACCGCGGCTTCGCAGTCGCCGAAACAGTATCCAGTCAAGGAGGTAACCGTCGCGCACCCGGTAACGGCGGTCGGCTGTAGCGTCGGGCAGCCAAGGGTCGCCGTCAGGGGTCTCGCCGAGCCAACGGCGTGCGCGGGCGACGGCGACGCGGCGGGTATTGGCCTTGACCTGTTGCTCGGGCCAGATGGCATCGTCGAATTGGTCGGTGGTGACGCCGTGCTGTCCGCGGACCGCGAGGTAGGTGATGATCTCGGCGTAGAAGCGGAGGCGCTCGTCGGGCAGTTGTCCGGGGGCTTCGACGGTTACTGGACCGAGGATGGCGATGCGTGGTCGCGTCGGGTCGGCATCGCTCCAGGCGCGGAAGTCAGCGTCAAGCGTTGGGTCGTTGTGGCGGTGTGCGCGTACGGCCGCAGTCACCCGCTTGCGGGTCGGCGGTGGCCCCACCAACGCAACCACCGCCTGCCGTCCGACAACGCTTCCGGGTTCGACGCCGCCGTTCGGCTGCAAGTTGGTGCCCTCGGCGTCAGTTGAGGTCGGTCGAGGTGCGTGCTCGTCCTCGGGAGACGGCCGCGACCCGGGATCGTCGGGTTCTGGTGCGTCGTCGTCGGCAGGATCTGCTGCATCGTCATACTCGGCTGCGGGGCCGCTGCTGGTGTCGATGAGTGCACCAGCGGCATCGGTGCCGTGTGCCCAGGGGTTGCTCTCGGTGGCAGGTGGGACCGCCGGCCACTCCTCTGCGGCTCCACGGTCGGCGTCGCGGTGGTCGGGCGTAGGGACACCTCGTCGGGCGGTGGCGAGGAGATCGGCGAGCGGGCTCAACTCGGCGCGCGGCAGCTGGGCGGCGTTCACGCCGTCCTCGTCGTCCATGCCGAGGAATGCAATGTTCAGGACGCCGTCGGCGTCGACAGCTACTGGCCAGCGTCCGATGGGTCCGGTGCTGGTCACGGCCACGGCGACAGCGCACCGGCCGATGGCAGCAAGATCACTGTCGAGAGCTTCCAGGTCGGTGACTTCGTCGGGTTGCGGTTGGTTGACGAGCAAGACCTGGGGCATCCACGCGTCGGCGGCGACATCGCCGATGCGGCCGGCCAGAGGGTCCCCGGCGTCGAGGTAATCGAGTGACTGCACGACTTGTCCCGCGCGGCGTCGGATGCGTTCGATGGCGGTTGCAACGCTGGACGCGGCGGTGAGGCGGTCGCTGCTCAGCGCCAGCAGCTCGCTGGTTTCCTCGGCGTCGAACCCGGCGATGTGGACGTCGACATGGTCGCTCCAGCTGTTGAGGGCCAGTTCGGCGGCGAGGTAGCGCAGCAGGCCGCCGCTGGCGGCCGGGTCGCCGGTGATGGTGAGGAGGCCGAGGCGTTCGAGGTCCAGGAGCAGGTGCATGCCGGGGCGGGAACCGATCGCGACGAGGACAGGGAGCGGTGCGAGCTGGCCGTCGCATTCTGGCAGCGATGCGTCGCCGGCGAGGGTCCAGGACAGGCCGTCGCTGATCCATGGGTGGGGTGCGTCGGCCTGTGGGCTGGTCAGGAGGAGGTTCACCTGGGTGCCGCGGAGCCAGGCGCCGACGATGTCGGGCATCTGGTCGGTGGTACGGCCGGCGAGTTGCATGGCCAGGGCGCGCAGTGCGTGGTCCAGGCGGTCAACCGCGGCCGGCTCGGCTACGACGCGCATGTGCTTCTCCGTTGCGGGGCTGGCCGGTTCGGGCAGGCGGCGTCCGACTGGACGGTGGTGCTGTTGACGCTGGCGGCGGCGGCCGAGCACCCGCAACGTGAGGGTCGCGAGCAGTGCGGCCCCGATGAGTGGCGCACCGATGCGCAGGACAGTGTCGAAGAGCCCGGCCTCGTCGGCCTGTTCCGATCGGGCCCCTGTGGCGGACGCGGACGGCTGGCTGGTGGGTGCCGGGGATGATCCAGCCTGCGTGGTGGCGCTCGGTCGCGGACTTGTGCTTCCTGATGCGCTTGGTGCAGCTGTTGCGCTGGTCGATGCGCTCGCCGTCGTGCTGGGCGCGGTGGCGGGCGGTGCGGTGGTGGTCGACGTGTCGGTGTCGGGGTTATCCGATCCGGCACCGGGATCGCCGGGTTGCGTGACCGGTGGAGCTACCTGCGGGATGGTCAAGGTGCCGGTGGCGTGGCTGGTGGGGCCCCGGTCGTGGGCGTCTGCGGGGAGGGTCAGTCGCCAGCCGCGTTCGATGTGGTCTGGTCCGCGGACGCCGGTGGTGTCGGTGATGAGCTCGGGGTTGAGCGCGGCGATTTCGGGGTAGCGTTCCGGATCGCCCAGGAAGCGTTCGGCGACGTGCCAGAGCCAGTCGCCCTTGTGGACCTCGTACACCGGTGCGGCGTTCGCAGTCGACGTGCTCAACGCGACGGGCATCATGGTGACCGGTGCTGTCGTGCTGGTGGGGATTCGGACAGTCCAGCCCGGGTAGATGCGGGTGTCGCCTGCTTTGAGGACCTGGCCGCCGGGTTGCGCAATGCCGTAGGTCGCCTCAGCGATGGTTCGCCACTGGTAGCGGTCGCCGAGATACCGTTCGGCGAGGGTCGGCATCTGCTCACCGGGCTGGACGACGTGGTCGACGTACTGGCGCGGCACGTCCGGATTGCTCGTCATCGTGGTGCCGCCGGTGCCGTCGGTGGTGTCCGTGGCGGCCGGCAGGATCGAGACCACCGCAGGCGGTGTCGCGGCGGGTGCTGCGGTCGCGGCCACCGCCGGAGAGCTGAACATCATCGTGACGGCGGTGACCAGGCCGGCGGCGGTGCGACGTTGCCAGCCCCACACGGGGACTTGCCAGCCGCGCCATTGGGCCATGACTTCGGCGAACACCGACCAGGTGAACAGCGCCCAGGCCAGCCAGCCGACGAGGCACAAGGTGCGGACGAACACGGTCCCGTCGTCCGGGCCGGTCAGGTCGTGGACGGACGGCAGCGGCGGCCCAAGGACCCGCCACGCGGCCAGCAGTGCCAGCGGTACGACGGTGACGAACGCTGCGATGGCGGTCAGTGCTGCGAAGCCGGCCAGGATACGGCGGACGCGGTGTCCTCGCCGTCGCTTCCGGGTGATGTTGCGTGGCACGGTCTGCTCCTCTCCTGGACTCGGCGTCGTCGGTGCGTCAGGTCGCGACCAGTACGGTGGTGGCGTGCCCGGTCGAGGTGAGCGTGTTGATGCCGATCAGGCCGAGGAACAGGGTCGTGGAGGTGATGGTCACGGTGACGGTGATGTGCTTGCGGTCCGGAGCGATGTCGACGACGCCGGTGACCCCGGCGGCGGCGAGGTAGTGTTGCGCGGCAGCCACAGCCGCGGCCGGGTCCACGACCTTCTCGCCGCCTTCGATGGCTTGCGGCGCGAGGATCGCCTGTCCGGCCGCGCGAGCGGCTTCGCTGGCGACGTTGTCGGCCCTCTCCATTGCCCGGATCTTGCCGCCGCCGTCGACGGAGAGTCCGATCATCACGAGCACGGCGAAGGCCAGCACGAGCGCCAGCAGGGCGATGCGGCCTTCGTCGTTTCGTTGGAAGCGGCCTGGCCGTGGGGGCGCGGTCATGTGCGGGTCCGGAAGGTGTCCAGGACGCTGACGAACGTCGCGTTGATCGTTCGTGAACCGGGCAGACCGTCGGCGACGATGTCGCTGAGGTCGACGACGCAGGTGATGGACGCGGCGACGGTGGCCGGCTGGCCGACCGGCACGGCGAAGCCGCTGGTGTCGACCACGACGGTGAGTTGTGCGCAGTGCAGTCCCTGCTGATCGAGGGTGGCGCTGGCGGCGCTGTACGCGTCGGTGCGGGCTTGGCTTTCGGTCCGGGCGATCGACGCAGCACGGGCCGCGTCGTGCGCGGCCCCCTCGATGGCGCCGCCGGCCACTTCGATGCGCCCGCCGGCGATGGCCACACCGACGAGCACGAGCAGGACCGGCGCCACGATCACCGCCTCAATCGCCGCCGAGCCACGGTCGTCGCCCAAGCGCTGCCGGTTGTGTCGTGCGGTCATGGGCTGGTCACCCGCTCGACGGTGCCGTGGACGGTCGCGTGGACGCCGACGGCGGCGCAGAAGCCGGGGACGATCGACAGGCAGTGCCCGTCGACGGTGGCCTGCACGGTCCGGCCGTCGCTGGTGACGGCGATCGTGACGTCGGACAGGCTGTCGCCGGTCGAGGCGATGAACGATTCCGCGGTGGCTTGTCCCGTGCCGGGGGCGGCGTTGTAGGCGCGTTGGGCGTTCACGGCTTCCTGGGCGGCGGCCATCGCGATGGACCGCGCGTAGAAGTAGTTGGCGGCCTGGATGGCCAGGAACACGATGATGAGCACCGCGGCGGCGGTGATGACGAATTCGATGGAGCCGGAGCCGCGGTCGTCGCGCCGGCCCCGCCGGGGACGGGGGTGCTCCCGGCGGGGCGCTTGCGCGGCGACACCTGCTGCAAGATGTGCCGATTCCATGGCGGTTAGTTGATTCCGGGGATCCGGTTGTTGATCGCGATGACGATGGCGCCGACCACGAGACCGGCGACGAACAGGGCGAGCAGCGCGAACATCGCCCACTCGATGCTGGTGGCGCCCCGGTCATCGACGCGTGCGGCGTGCCAGCGGCGACGCAACGCGATGGTCGTTGGTGTGTGGTGTTTCATCGTTTCTCCTCTCTCCCCGTCGCGTGACGAAGAGTTCCTCAGGTGGTGACGAGCCGGTACAGGAACGGATAGGCACCGGCGACGAAGAGGACCAGGACCATGAGGCTGGTCGGCATGTACAGCACGGTTGTGGCGGTCTTGGCGCGTGCCTTGTCCTTCGCCAGGAGGGCGGAGTTGAGGGACTTCGCGCGGCTGCGCAGGGTGTCGTACACCTGGGCGCCCTCATCGCCGGCCAGGGTCATAATGTCGCCGACGTCGCCGAGGTCGGGCACACCGATCTGCGCGGCGACGTCTTTGAGCCCTTCCCAAGGTGGTTCGAGCCGCAGCCGGGAGACGCGCAGGGACTCACGGATGCGCTCACAGACCCAGCCGCCGCGGGCCGCTGCAGCTTCGAGGGCTTCCGACGGCCCGCGGGAGGCGGCCATTTGCAGCGCGACGAGGTTGAGGTAGATCGCAACGTGCCGGCTGAACTCCTCGCGGGCCTCTGCTGCCTTCTGGCGGACGGAGACGTCGACCAGGAAGAAGAGCACCACGGCGAACAGCAGCCCGACCGCGGCCGGGATGAGCAGGCCCACATGCAGGCCGGACAGGGCAAGGACCAGCGAGAACATCGGCGAGAACAGCAGCCCGATGAGCGGGAACGCCAGCTTCTCGGTGAGGTACCGCTCCGGGCTGTAGCCGATCAGGGCGAGCTCGGCCGCGGGGATGCGCAGCCGGTTGGCCAGCATGCCCAGCGGCCCGTGAACGTGGACCACGGGTCGGCGATCGTCGGCGGTCGGTGCCCGCAGCTGGCGCAGCGCCGGCCCGAGGGCAGGCGCTGCGGGTCGGATCGCCCGGACGATGGCCAGGATGCCGAGACCGACCAAGGCACCGGTCAGCAGGACCAGCAGGACTCGGCTGTTCATCGGGCGGCCACCCGTTCCCGCTCACCTGACCGAGTGCGGTGCTGCGGGGTCGCCGGGCCGGGACGGTGTCCCGCCGGGACGAGGAAACGTCCGTGTCGAATCGCCCGGGTCAGCAGCCGTACCCAGGCGAGCAGCCCGGCCAGGACCAGCATGTTGGCCGCTAGGACGAGCTGCCCGACGAGCATCCCGTATGGGCGGGCGTAGGCGGCGCTGAGGAACAGCACGGCCAGCACGAGGAACGTCAGCGTGGTCATGAACCTCGCCACGAACCGGGGCTCCGCACGGTCCGCGGCGATGTCCCGGCGCATCGCGACCTCGGCGGCGGCGGTGCTGGCGACCGATTCCAACACGTCGGAGAGTCGCTGACCGCGGTCGCTGATGTGCAGCATCAACGAGGTGATCACCTCGTCGGCGCGGACGTCGTCCAGCCGGTCAGCGAACCGCTGCAGGGCGACCTCGGGGTCGGCGCCGGCTTGCAGGTCGGCGGCGAGGTCAGCGACCTGCGCGGCGATCGGGGCCGGTGCGGTCCGAGCGCTGTTGATGATTCCCGAGATCAGGCCGTGTCCGGTCAGGACGAGATTCTTCAGCCGCCGGGTCCAGACCTCCAGCGCTTCCAGCGCCTCGATCACTTCCCGTTCCCGGGCGCCGACGGTGAACAGCAGCGGCGTGACCAGTACAGCGGCTCCAGCGGTCAACCCGCCGACCGGCCAGCCCGTGTAGACCCAGACCGCGACGGTCGCGCCGAGGGCCAGCCCGAGCAGCAGCTGCCGCGAGTTCCGCTGCCGGGCCGTGAGGCCGAAGCCGAGCACGGCCTTGAGTCTCCTGAGCGTTGCTGAGGGCGGTCGGGCCGGTTGGTGGGTGCCGACCGCCGCGACGACGATCACGACCACGCCGGCGAGCAGGACGGCCGCCGACACCGCGGCCAGCAGTGCCGGGCTCATGTGCCACCGCCGATGATGGTCCGTAGCGGTTGCGTCCACATGCCGTCGGTCCGGTTCAGCCAGTCGAGGTCGAACCCGGTGCGCAGCAGTTGCGCGCGGGACTTCTGCGGGTGGACCTTCGGCCGTGCCCGCCCGTCCGTCCCGGGGCCGAAGATCACCTGTGTGGTGGGTTGCAGCCCGTCGCCCATTCCCACGACCTCGATGACGTGACTGACGAATCGGTGCTGCTGACCACCCATCGGGCGTTCGTCGATGATGTCGCAGTAGACGATGTAGTCCAACGCATTGACCACGGTGAGCCAGGCACCGGTCAGGGAGTTCGCGGCGCCGTAGCGCATCAGCAGCTCGGCGATACGCAAGAGCACGCCGTCGGCGTGCCGGACGTGCAGCGTGCACATCGAGCCCCGCATCGTGTTCATCGCGTCGAACATCGGCACGATCTCGGCCGCGCGGACCTCCCCGACCAGGACCCGCCGCATCGACAACCGCAGCGAGTCCGGGAAGAGCTGCTCCAGCGACACCTCACCGGCTGGGCGCCCGTCCGGTCCGATGTCGCCGTGGCCTTCACGCGCCTCGATCGGCAGTACCCAGTCGAACTCGCCGGTCTCGTGCAAGCCGAGCTCAAGCTCTGACTCCATCGTGGCGAACCACTCGCTGCGCGGGATTTCCGTCGCCATGGCCCGCATCAAAGTGGTCTTCCCCGAACCGGGCGGCCCGGCGAGGATGACGTTGAGGTTGGCCCGGACGATCGCAGCCAGGAACTGCCGCAACACCGGATCGATGGCCACCAGATTGACCATGTCCTCCAGATTGACCCGTTTGGTGCGGTGCCGACGGGTCACGATGACCGGCGCCGGCGTGACCACGTGCATCGCCGCGAGCCGGTTGCCGTTCGGCAACCGCATGTGCAGGGTGGGCTTCGCCGCGGTCAGGGCCCGCTCGTTGCGCTGGCCGACCGAGGCGATGCGCTGAATCATCTGCAGCAGTTCGTGATCGTTGGCAGCGGCAGGCGGACCGGTCTCGACCCGCCCGTCGGCGTACTCGATCCGCACGCGTTGGTGGCCCAGCACGATGACGTTCTCGACATCGGGATCGTCGGTGGCCGGCTGCAGACGCCCCAGTCCGAAGAGATAGGCCAAGACCATATCGAGGAGCCGCACTTCATACTCGTCGGTGATCCGTTCACCGGCCTGCCGACGGGCGTCAACGTGGGCCCGTACGACCTTCGCTGAAATGTCCTCGCCGATCGCCTGCCGGTCCTCCGGGCTCTGGTCGGTGTTGGTGCGGAACTCCGCGGCGAGCAGCTGCGCGGCCTGCTCGTGCAGGGCCCGGACAACCTCATCGTCGAGCGGAACGACGGATCGCGATGCCAGCGCAGGTTCGTCCGGAGGCACCGGCCCCGGCAGCGGAGGTACGGTGCGACGGCCGTCGATCTGTGCCCGGATAGCAGCGCCCAGCGCCGATCGGTCCAGGTGGTGGCCGTTGCCGTTGTGATGCGCATCAGTGGACAACGCCGACCTCCTCGTTGCTGCGGCGACGGCCCGACCGCGCCGGTGGTGCAGTCCGCGTGCCGTCCTCGTCGGACCGCTGCCGGATTGCGGACTCGGCCCGGCCGGCCGCGCGGAGCAATCGCCCAAAGCGAGGTGCTCTGCCGCTGTGCAGCGCGTCGGCGCTCCTCCGGTCATCAGGCAACACCGCTACGACCGGCGTCCGCAGCTCCAAGGCCAGTTCCTTCGTGCCATAGCTGCCGTCCCCGATCGTGATCAGACCGACCGGTGGACGGCCTGGCTGGTGCAGATGCTGCAGCGCGATCGAGGCAGCGCGGGCGCTGATCAGCGTGGGACGCAGCACCAGCAGGACGAGATCGGCCCGGGTGACGAGTGGGGTTGCCGGGTGGGCGACCACGAGTCGACCGCAGTCCGCGAGGACGTCGTACTCATCCGCGCCGTCGCGCAGCGTCGGGAACAGCGCCGCGAGCTGGTCCCAGCCCGCTGCTTGGCCACGCCGCTGCGGCTCGGCCCAGGTCGCGGCCTGCGCCGGGTCGGCCAGCCCGGGAAGCAGCAGCTTGGTCCGGGCTGCGTCCCCGGCCGGCGCCAGGTCGACCAGTTCGTTCCACAGCATGCCGTCGGTCAACGGCCGGCGCGCCAGCGTCGAGGTCAGCCGATCCAACCCCCGACCGTCAAGGGCTACCTCACGCAGAAATCCTGCGGCGAGATCGCCGCCGGCCGGATCGCACTCGGCCAGCAGGACACGTCGTGGCCAGGTCAACGCCAACGCGAGCGCCGTCGTGGTCGCGCCAGGTGACCCTTTCGCCGAACACACCGCAAGCAACGCCATCGTCAGCTCCTCGTGGTCACGACGAGCACGATGCGGCCGGCCGCAGCCATCGCCGCCACCACGGACCCGTCGGCCGTCGACACCGCCACGTCCACCCGCACATTGCCGTTCGTTGCCGGCGCTGTGGTCCCGGCCACGGTGGCGGGGATGCTGGACGGTTGCGCTGCGGCCGTGCTGCTCTGCGGGTCGGGGACGCCGGCCAGGCCAGTCGGCGGGACGACCACTAACATGACCGCATCGCCCGGCTTCAACGCGCGTGCGGGCAACTGCCCCGGTTTCAGCTCGATGCCGATCAGCTGCTGGCCGGCCGCCGGAATCGCGGTCGTCGTCAACTGGTCCCGGATCAGCAACGTGCCGGGGTAGAGATCGGCTGCCGCGTGCTGGCCGACGACCTGGGCACGCTGTGCCGCGGGAATGGCCTCCAGGCCGACGGCCGCATTGACGTTGATGACGGTGAGATCGCTGTCCTGGATGGTCGCACCGAACGGCATCTTGTGACTGACGGCCAGGTACGGGTGGGTCATGCCGTCCTGGACGACGAGAATGTAGGCCCCGACGGAGCCGAGCACGACCAGGACGACGCCGAGCGCCCACATGCCCAGGCTGCGTCGCCGCGGCAGCCGTGCCAGCGACGCGGTCGCAGCGGCCGGAGGTGCGCTCGCCGCGTCGATGGTGCTGCGGTTGATGGTGGTCATTGGTTCACCGCCTGAATCTCGCCGATCTCGATGCTGTTCTGCGCCTGGCTGGTCGGGTTGAGCACGCCGGTCTGTCCGCCGCCGGCCCACGTGACCGTCCAGTACGTCGTGGCGGTGAGCTGGTATCTCCCATGCGGGTGCGCCGTGGTGCTTGACGGCTGGGCATAGCGGTAGCCGCAGGTGGGCGAATCGGTGTTGCCGTAGCGCGCGGCGTACGGGGTGCCCGGGTTGGCGCAGCTCACGCTGTGCCCGTCGCCCATGTTCCAGGCGATCCGCGACGCCTTGGCGGTGATGGTGACCGTGATTGCACCGCCGCTTGCGCTGGCGGACTGCGGACCCCAGGTCTCCGGCGTGACCGCCGTCCACATCCACACCGGCAGGCCCACCGCACCGCTGCCGCCGGGTTGCGGAGCGACGCCGATCTGCGCCCCCCGCAGGTGCAGCTTTGCTAGGGCCTGCTGCGCCAGTTCCGCCGGCGTCGGGCCGGCGTCCGGCGGGTTGGGATTCCAGTAGTAGACCTGCGTCACATAGCCGCTGCCGGGCGAGGTGTAGCAGGTCATGATGCCCCAAGCGCCGGTGGCGGGGTCCTGTCCGCCGGGCGGCGGTGCCGGCGGCGGCGGGACCATGGCCTTCCAGTAGCAGCCGCCCCCGGTGTAGGTGCCGAAATCCGGGTCGGTGCACGGCATGCTCTGCCCGTTCCAGCTGCACCCGGACCCGCCACCTCCGCCACCTCCACCACCTCCACCGCCTTTGGGTGGCCCGTTGCCGTCGGACCAGCACCACGGATCGGCTCTCTGGTCGCAGCCTCCGCCGCCGCTCGGACCCGCTAGGAGGACCGGCCCTACCGCAGCCACGGCGCTTGCACCTCCACTGACGAGCAGCGCGCCGGTCAGAGCCGCACCGGCAACGACACCTGCGAGCAACCGAATGCGGGCCGCTAGCATGGGTCCGTCCCGTCGTCGATCTTGTTCACCAGCCACTGGCCGGTCTGGTAGCGCCACACCGTAGCGATGGTGGACAGCTTCGGATTCTTGATGGCGCTGTTGGGCACGGGACTGCTGTTCGACTTATAGACCAGCTTCAAGGCGCTGTAGTCGAGGCACGCGTGAATGGTCACGGTCGGCTGAGCGGCGTCGAGATCAGCCTGCGTGCTCACGATCGTTGCCGTCTGGGCACCAAGTTGAACCTGGCCGTTGTCACGCAGTCGCCGAATGTTGTGCAGGGTCAAGCTCAGCAACGGGTCAGCGACGTAGCGCGCCAGGTCAGGGTTGTTCGGGTCCGCCGCCTGCGAGGCGATTGCCCAGTATTGGATGTATCCCCGATACGCCGCGGTTGCCGACTGCACCGCTTGTGCAACGCTCGGGTCGACCGTCGGCGAGGGGGACGGCGTACTGGCCGCCGGGCTTGCGGACGGCGGCGCCGATGGTCCCTTGCCGGTGCACCCGGCCAAACTGCAGCCGACCATCGTGAGCGCAGCCAACTCAGCCACAACGTGCGTACGGCGGATCATGTGAACCTCCCAGGCAGAACGATGGAACGCAGCGCTGCTGCGCGTGCGACCAGCCCGGTACCAGCGGTGCAGGGCAGCACCACGACACCGGGTCACTCCGCCATCGTGCCCGTTCGATGCGCCCGTCACAGGCCCGGATCGGAGCCGCACTGTCTTCTTGGTTCGCATGGGCCTGCGCACCCCATTCGGGCCGGACCGGTCCCCCCGCGCGAGCATTCCGCCACCTCCAGCAGCAAATTGCAACACCGTCCACAAGGTCATACCTCGCAACGCAGCCGCCCCGCCACGGTCCGCAATCGCCGTACCGCGAGGTACGTTCCTGAAGGTGCGTACTTGGAGACACCGAAATCGTGGATTCACTCACCTCTTCGGGTGTTGCCCATCCCTCATGCACGGGTCCACACTGACCGCATCACGGCGCCGCGGATTTACCGCCGTGCATGGACAGCCGACCGCGAGGGGGCCGCTCGGTGGCCGAGCCCATCACCGTTGAGACTCTGGGATCAGCGCTCGACCTCATCGGACGACCGCTGATGCTGCAGGCCCTCGCCACGGTTGCCGACGGGAAGCCGCTACCTGACGCGATTCCGGGCGGCGTGGACGCAGGGTTGTTCCTCGATGAACTCAAGGCACTTCGCGCGCTGGGGATGGTGGAACCAGTCGAGGGCTCACCGTCAGGCCCGTACGCGCTGACGACTCCTGGGCGAGCGCTGGTGGAGCTGCTTGACGCACTGACGGCGGCAATTACTCGTCCTGCCGCCGACAGCTACTCAATCACGTAACGCCTGAACGACCGTTTCATACTGTTATGCGGATTATGCACACAATGCACAGAGCGGCATGAAGTGCGCATATCGGCGTGCGTCGTGTTCATCACAAGAGTTTTCCCTTGACAGAGCCGCTGCACCTTGTGACCTTGAAGGTTGCGCATGACCTAACTCATCGCCACATCCGGATACGGCGATGAGCGGCGGGGGCTGAGGGGGAGCTGCGTGGAATCTCCGCATGAACAGAATGCGAAAAGGATCTTCGCTCGTAAGTGGGACTTCGTCGTCCTCACGCACGTGTCCGACGGACCGATGCGATACATGCAACTAGAGCGTGCAATTCGCAAGGAGTACCCCGAGCTCACCGAAGGGGTGCTGAGCAAGACGCTACGACGTTTAACCGACGACGGATTCGTACAGAAGATCGCACTCACAAAGTCGCAGCGCGCCCATACCCTCACGCCAGACGGACGTTCGATCGTCGACCTTCTTGCCCAGATCAGCGAGCTTTATGATAAGCATCGCCGGCCCGACGACTCCGCCGACGAACCCGACAGCGATGAACCCGGCGACGACCCACCTCCGGAACAGTGATGCCAGCCGAAGGATCAGCCTTCGGCGGCGCCTCGGTGCGACCACCCCCGATTACCGTCGTCCCAGAGACAGAAATTCCGGGCCTTGCTGGGTGGCTGTGGACTACCGCTCGATGTCCGCGCCGACTGCCGTGCCTGACGCACCGCGACAGCGTTGTGGACCAACCTGCTCCGCTCGCCAGACGATCGAATGGTACGCACGCGCATCTTTTCCACGTCGCGTCGAGCAACTCCCATGCCGTAGTGCCGCTGGTTCGTGCAGGTTTTCAGCCCGATGAGTGCAAGCGCCATTGGTCGGCGCCTGCGTGATATTTCCTCGGGCAGGCATGACAGTAGCGGCCACTGAACAGCGCGTACGTTGGCTGCCGGAACCGCGGCTTGCGTGGCCAGTGCAGCCTCATCGCGGCTGTCCCCTGCCCGTTCGTGGGGCAATTCGCGCAGCGCCACCCGCTTCGTTGCTGGGTGCTACGCACCTGACGGTGCGGACCTCACGGACCGTGGCGCAGAGGGTGCTCGACACGATACGACAGGGGCTGTCGTATCGGCTCGCGCAGCTGGAGGTACGGAGTGTCTGTACGCAGGGACGGGTCCGCCCCCACGGCGGGACGGCGCCGCGGCGATGGGTTGGAAGGGACTGAGCTCTCCGACTCGGCTGGTGCTGCTGAGCTGCGAGTGGCCGCAGTGCCGGTCGTCAACGACCATCGGTTGCCGGGCGTGATCGTACGTGCCCTGTGCTGCGCGATCCTCGTGACGCCGTTGCTGCGGTGGGCGATCGTGCGTCACGCGGTGCCGGTCGGCCGATCGTGGCGACGGACGTGCCCCCGATGTTCAACGTTCCTTGGTCCGAGGGGAGACGCGGCGTCGCTCACGCCTCGGGCGCGGTGCGGGATCTGCGATCAACGGCTTGGGCCGCCGCCGTGGACCGTTGAGGTGGTGTTTGTCGTTTCACTGGCGCTGCTGGTCATGGCGGGGATGCGGGGTCTGACGTTGGTGGCGTTCGGTTGGTGGAGTGCGGTAGGGACGGCGCTGATGTTCGTCGACCTCGCCGTACGCCGCTTGCCCGCCAGGCTCTGCTATCTGGCCGCGAGCGGCCTCGGCGTGCTGCTGCTTGGTCAGGCCGTAGCGTCGGATGCGTTCGAACCGTGGCTGCGGCTGATGCTCGGCGGACTGGGGTCCGCCGCGGTGGTGGCTCTGTGCTCGTTGGCCTTCCCCGTAGCGGTCAGGTGGGGCGACGTGCGGTTCGCGTTGGCTGTCGGCGGTGCCGCGGCGTGGAGCGGATGGCTGGCGCTGTACGCCATGGCATTGCTGGCCACCGGCGGTACGGCCGCGGTGGGCATCGGCCTCGTCGCGGCGCGGCGGGCCTCACGCAAAACCCACCTGCCACAAGGACCGTTCTGGTATGCAGCTGCACTGGTCGCCGTCTCGGTGATCGGCGTGTAGGTGGGTGCCACTCTTCGGGGGCACGTCTGCGGCAGACGCGCCGCGCTGCTTCGGCTCGATGCAGGTCACCGGGTGGCGCTGGTGTGGTAGTCGCTGTTGGCGTCAGCATGGTGGCGAGCAGGGGTAGCGGCCGGCCGGCCGGCCCCGGGGGCGTGCGGTACGGCCGTGTCGAGTTTGGCGAGTTGGGAGGCGGTGTAGTGCGGCTGCGTGGCGCCGTCTTCCGGTCGGTGCTCGACTGCTGCGTCCGACCCGTCGCCCGGTCCGTGGTCCGGCTGCCGCGCGTTGGCGATTGCCGCGTCGATGTCATCCCAGGAGATGCCGTACGGGCGTTGTGCAGTTCGTCCGGGGCGATAGTCGGGGTCGATGAGTCGTCCCTGGTGAGCGAGTCGCTCGGCGGCGTCGAAGTCGGCTGACGTGAATGCTGTGAGCGCGTCGGCAGCGGCCTGTCCGGCCGCGTGATGGCGGTCCGCGCGGAGTTGTTCTCTATCCGCGTCTGAGCGTTCGAGCACGTCTGGGTTGGCGTCGATGATGGCGCTGACTGCGGTCCAGACGGTGGCGAGGCTGTGCTGCTCCACGAGATCCCGGAGGTGGCCTTCGCTGACGTACCGGGCGGTTGAGGAGGCTCCGGTGTGCAGCGGCCCGAGGGCGTAGAAGCCGGCGTGGTCGTCGACGGCGATGCGGATCGTCGCCTGCTCGACCGCCGTGAAGTGGCTCAGGGCCTTCGGGGCCAGCATGCCGGTTCCGGCGGCGGTGGGTGTCACCGTGTCGCTCGGCTGCTCGCCGGGGGGTGGCTCGGTACGCTGCCGCGGTGCTGTGTCGCCAGTGGCGGGCGTCGGGCTCGTCGGCGTCGCCGCTGCGACCAGGATCGCTCGTTGGGTGCGGTCGGTGATGGCGGTGCCGTCGGTGAGGTAGGTCCGGCCGTCCAGGCCGATTCGGTCGACGGTGACGGTGCGGTCTCGGTGCTGGATCTGGTCGCCGGGGTTGAGGTGTGCCAGCCATACTCGAGAGCCGACCTTGTCGGCGTTGCTCCTGGGCGGGCGCTGGTCGAGGTCGACGGCGCGCAGCAGCGCCTTCGCGGCGTCGACGTGGTCGGCGGTGACGCCTCGGATGGTGGTGCCGGTCGTCGTCCGGTTGCGTGGGATGGTCTTCGTCGCGCCGCTGGTGGTGATGTCGGCCAGGTCGGCGCGGATCGCGGCCTGATGCACGGCATCCAGCGCGGTGAATTGCGCCGCGGACAGCGCACCGTACAGGCTGACGCGGGCCTGGTCGCGGTGCAGGGACGGGACGCCCGCCGCCGCGATGGCGTCCTGCTGGGCCGTGGTGTGCTCGGCTCCCCCGCCGAACCACCGACGGGTAAGCAGCAGGGCCGTGGACTGTTCCCGAGGGCTGCCGGCCGCGGCCACCGTTTCGAGGTCGGCGCGCAGGGCAGTCTGGACGGTCGCTGGCAGTGTGTCGAGCTCGGCTGTCGGGAATTGGAGATAGGCGCCGAACCGGTGCGCGGCGGTGCTGTAGCCGGTGCCGGCTTTGGCGACTTCGCTTGCCACGTACAGTTGCGTGGGCGTCAGACCGCCCTCGCCGGAAGGCACCCCAGCCGGTTCGGCTGCCGGCGGTTCGCCGGCTGCGCCCGCTGTTGCCGCCGGACTGGCTTGGCGCTCCCGGTCGCTGTCCGCCGGGCGCTCAACCGTGCCTGTCCCCGGTTCGGCCCGCTGTACCGGGACCTGCGGCTCCCCATGCGGCGCTGGTAGGTCGGCGTGGCGTGGCCGGGGTGCTGCGGTCGGATCTGCCGATTGTGCCGTTGTCGGACCTCGTTCGGCGGTCGCCGCGCGCAGTGGGGCTGGTCCGGCGTGCTGGGTTTCCGGTTCGTTGATCCAGGCGAGGGAGCCGAGTTCCAGTTGACGGCGGGCTCGGGTGACGGTGACGTAGGCGAGGCGGAGTTGCTCGGCGTTGGGTAGGACGGTCTTGCCGGTCTGCTGGTTGGTTTGGGGTTGTGGGAAGTCGCTGGCGATGCGGACGCGGTCCCATTCGCGGCCTTTAGCTTTGTGGGCGGTGGACACGATGACGTCGTACGCGGGATGGCCGTCCGGCCCGGTCTCGTTTTCGTTGATGAGGTCGCGGACCATCTGCAGGAGCGGGTCGGCGCCGCGCCGGTCGACGAGGGTGACGAACGCGCGGAGCGAGACGGCGTCGGTCTCCGCGTCGTCGACGTAGGCGCGGACGTCGTTCCAGGACGTGAAGCGGGCCAGTTCCGGGTGGTTGGTGGGTCGGCCGGCCTGGAGGTCCTGGGCGGCCTTGGCGATGTCTTCGATGGCTTTGCCGCCGCCGACCAGGGCGACGCGCCGGCCGGCGTCGAAGGCGTCGGCCACTGCGGCGACCGCGCCCGCGTTGGTGCGGGCGAGGACCGCGTCCGGGAGCTCGACGTCGCCGATGCTGCTGTCCAGGGCCGGGTTGCCGCTCAGCCGCCACCGGGAGCCGAGCAAGGTCAGGAACTGGTTGCCGACCTCGGCGACGGCCGGGCCGAACCGCCACGACTGCGTGAGGGGCAGTTCGGTGTCGGCGGGCCAGTCGTGCAGGGCGTCGATGGCGCCGCGGAAGCCGTAGATGGCCTGGTTGGAGTCGCCGACCACGATGGTCTGCGCGGGCTGGTCCTGGATGAGCTTGCGCAGGACCGGGTTGATGTCCTGCGCTTCATCGAAGAAGATCACGTCGTAGGGCATGACCGGGTGGTTCAACGCCCACGCTTTGAGGTAGTCGTCGTGGTCGAAGAACAGCTTGCCGGTGGGGTGGGTGAGGTCGGCCCATGCGGTGCGGGCGTGATCGAGCACGACGCGGGCGAGGTCGGGTTGATCGATCGCGAGGTCGCCGGGGAGATGCCGGCCGGTGATGATGTCGGCGTCGCTCTGCCGGAACTCGTGGACGGTGGCGATGACCAGGCGGGCCACCCGGTCGGCGTCCGTCATGCCGCTGCCGTCGGCGTGGACGTGCGGCTCGATGTTCAGGTGCGCGGCCCATTCCTCCGGCCAGCGGGCGCCGGCGCGGATCCGCTTGTCCCGCAGGGGCCCGGTGCCGAGCGCCTCCCTGGCGAACGAGTGGGCGGTGGCGGCCCGGACGTGGCGTGGGAACTTCGCCGCGGCTTCGGCCGCAATGGGGGCGTTGAACGCGATGTAGGCGATCCGGGCGTCTGGTCGGGCGTTGGCGAGCATGAGCAGCGTCGAGGTTTTGCCGGTTCCGGCGAGGGCTTGCACCGCGACGGCGTGCCCGGCCTGGAACGCTTCGATGATGCGTTCTTGCTGCGGGGTGGGGGTCATCGTTGTGGGCGTGGCCCGGGTGTGGCCGTCGGCGCGGTCTTGCGCCGCCAGCCAGCGGCGGATGTCGCCGAGTGCGGCGTTGCGGTCGTCGGGCCGGCCGTTGTAGTGCCATTCGCGGTTCGCCGAATTCCAGCGGAAGCGGTGCTGTTTCAGCAGCCCGCGAAGTCCGTCCTCGCGACGGCCGCCGCTGGTGCCTCGGACGACGGGTTTCGGGTCGTCGGTCACCTGGATCCGCTCCGCCCAGGACGGCGGCGTTGCAGCGATGTCGGCTGCCGCGGTGGCCAGTTCGGTGGCAGGTGCCGCCACGTCGATGGCCGGGGCTGGTGCGGCGTTCTGTGGAGGCGTCGCTGCTGCGGTGCCGGGGCCGGGTTCGGCCGCCGCCGGCTGACCGCTGCTGCCGGACTGCGTCGTCACGGCGCGGGTGCTGTCGGCCCGCGGTGCGCTGAGCGGCTGCGGCGTGCCGGTGGCCTCTGGGTCAGAGGCTGGCGGACCCGGCGGGACGGGCCGGGCGGGTGGGACGTCGGACCGTGTCGGCGTTGCCGGCGTCCGGGCGGCTGCCTGGTGTGGCAGTGCGGCCTGTTGACGAGGTGCGCGGGGTCCCGGCAGGTCCGCGTCGCCGGCCTGGACCGGCGTCCAGTGCAGGTCGCGTTCGATGATGGTCAGGCCACGGTTGATCGCCTCCAGTTCGGGCAGGCTGACGTAGCCCCACTCCGCGTCGGCCGGATCGCCGAGGTTGATGTAGCCGAAGCCTTCACCGGTGCCGGGGTCGTATTCGGCGAGCCACACGTCGGTCGAGCCGCCGAAGTAGTGCACGTGCAGCACGGTCTGCTCGGGCGGCATGCCGTCGGTGCCGTACAGCCGGGGTAGTGCCGCGGCGACCTCGGCCGGCGGGTAGAAGGGATGGCCGCGTCGCCGTCGGTGCAGCTCCGGCAGGCCCGCCTCGGCTGCCGCCGGCTGGCCCGTCGGTGCCTGCACGCCGTCGGGGCTGGCACCGGCGCTGGCGCGGCCAGTGTGGCTCGTGTCGTCGGTGTGCCGGCCCTGTTCGGTTGCCGCCACTGGGGACAGATCTGCCGGGGGCGTCTGGCCGGGTGCGACGGCCGCACTGCCGGTACCGGGCGTGGGCGCGGAGCTGTGCTCGGATGGTGCTGGACGGTCGGCGCCGGGCGAGCGGCGGGCGTCAGCTGTGTCGGGTCCGCGCAGGCTGCGGCCGTCGTCCGTTGTGTCGCTGGCGTCGTCGATCGGCGCGGCGGGGCTGTCGGAGACGGCAGCGTCGACGATGCGGAGTTTGCGGTGCAGGGCGGCGAGCTTGGCGGCGTGCTGTTCGAGGTCGCCCTGCTGGGGGAATGGCTTGCCGATCCGGTCGGTGGCACGGCCGATGTTGGTTTGGAGCCGGTCGATGGTTGCCTGTTGCCGCGCGCGGAGGTCGTCGGCGGCGGTGAGCTTGTTCTCCAACTGCCGGATGAGTCCGATGCGGTCCTGCCCTTCGCTGGCGGCGAGGGCGTCGAGGTGGTGCTGGGTCAGTTCGATGGTGCTGTCGGCGACCCCGGCGAGGCTGAGCAGTGCGCGATGGCCGAGCAGGTCGGGCTCGATGTCGGCGTGTACTTCGATGCCGCCGAGCACGCCGAGGTCGAGGCGGCTGCGTCCGTAGACGGTGTGCACGCTGCGGTGCAGGCGCTCCACCAGTGCGGTGCCGGCAGCGGAGCGGCTGTCGAACGTGGCACCGTCGAGGGTCATCGTGAACTGTTCGCCGCGGGTGTCGGTCCGTCGGGCGAGGACGTCGTCGAGGTCGGTGACGGCCCGGTGCAGCTCGGTGATGCTGCGCTGGTTCTGCTCGACGGTGGCCTTGAGGGTGACCTGTTCGTCGGCCCAGATCCGCTGTTCGAGGCGGAGCGCGCCGACGGTCTCTTCGATGCGGTGCAGTTCCAGCAGTTCGGGCCGGCCGGCCGCGACGGCGAACATGACCGCCGGGTCGATCTGGCCGTCGCCGTCGCCGTCCTGGGCGTCGATGATGCGGGTGGTGTCGTTCGGGTCGAGCATCTGTTTGGTGAAGCGGGCCTTGTCGTCGACCTTCTGCCACAGGAACGGATCGTACGAGTTTTCGGTGACGACGAACACGTGGTGGATGGCCGGGTTGGCGTTGCCTTGGCGCTGGCCGCGGCCGAGGCTCTGCACGACGGGGCTGAGTTTCCAGGTCGGGTCGAGCTGCAGCACGGTGATGACGCGGCGTTGGATGTTGCGTCCGGTGCCGAGCCCGGCTCGGCTGCCGACCAGGACCGCGATCTTGCCGTCGCGGGCGTCCTGGTCGAGCTGGTCTTTCTGCCGCCGGCTGGTGGCGTCCTGCGCGAAACGGATCGCGTCGGCGGGCATCCCGCGGGCGACGAGGGCGTCGCGGAGCCCGTCGTAGACGTTCCACCGTCCGTCGCGCGGGACGCCGAGGTCGCAGAACACGAGCTGCAGGGAGCCGGTGATCGGGTCGGGGGTTCCGTCGGGGCGGGTGTAGACGTCGTCGCGGTGCCGCTGCCAGGTGTCGATGAGCCAGTCCGCGGCGGCGTCCAGTTTCTGCGGTGCGTCGGTGTGCTCGCCAATGAGCCGCAGGTCCAGCGACGCGGTCCGCCCGTCGGTGGAGATCCACAAAATGTTGTCGTCGCGGAGCACGCCCCCGGTGGTCAGCCGCTGGTCCGGGTGACCGCCGGTGACCGCCTTGGCGCGTGCCGCGAGGGAGACGAGGTGCCCGTGCAGTTCGGACGAGGCTGGCACGGACAGGATCTCCGGTCTGCCGCCGATGATCACCGGCTCGCCGAGGTCAAGGTGTTCCTTGAGTTTGACGTCGGCCCACGAGTACATCAGCTGCTTCTGCTCCGGCAGGTTGACGAAGCGGGTGTGCCGGGTGCGTGAGGTGAACCCGGAGCCGTCCGGGCGCATCTCGACCCTTCGGCGCGGTTGGATGAACGCGGCGTGGTACTGGTCGTCGTCGACGATGCCCATCTCAGCGAGGAGTTCCGGCGCGGCGTACTTCGTCATCGTCAAGATTTCCGACGGACTGTTGTCGATCGGGGTCGCAGTGGCGAGGGTGACCACCCGCGGGCTGATGGTGCGCAGGTACTCCAGCTTCATGTCCAGGTCCGCGGTGATCTGGTTGCCGCGGTGGGCCAGCTCGTTAATCGCCGAGATCACCCGGAGGTTCTTGTAGGTGTGCGCTTCGTCGACGAAAAGGTAGCCGATGCCGGTGCGCTCGAACTCCACACCCGGGTCGCTGGGAGTGGCGAGCTGCTCCTTAATCTGTTCCTGCAGCGTCTGGATCTGCTTCTCGACGTCTTTGACGGAGAACCGGTCCGCGTCGACCGCGTTCTCCAGGTGGCTCTTGAGCCGATCGAGCTGCTTGTTGAGGTAGGCGACCTTGTTGGCGCGGGAGACCGGGATCTTCTTGAACGCGCCGTGGCTGATGATGATCGCGTCCCAGGTGCCGGTGGAGCAGCGTGCGACGAACTGGCGGCGCTTGTCGCCTTCGAGGTCTTCGGTGTCCGCGGCGAGCACCTTGGCCCGCGGATACGCCTGGAGGAACTCGCGGCGGAACTGGCCGAGCACACCTTTGGGCACGACGTACGCCGGTTTGCTGACCAGTCCGAGCCGGACCAGTTCCATGCCGCCGACGATCATCTCCAGGGTCTTGCCGGCCCCGGTGCCGTGGAACAGCCCGACCCCGCGCGAGTTTCTGATCCGGGCGACGGCGGCCATCTGGTGCGGGCGCAGCGTGAACGCGGCGGACATGCCTGGAGCGGTGATGTGTTCGCCGTCGTAGGTTCGCACGACTCTCGCGTTGAACCGGTCGTTGTAGGTGCGGGCCAGCTCGGCGGAGCGGTCGGGGTCTTCCCACAGCCAGGCCCGGAACCTGCCGTCGAGCTGCTCGGCTTTCGCCTGAGCCATCGCGGTCGCTTCGGCGTCGCGGACGGTGCGTTTGTCCGTGCCGGTGCCGATCGTCTTGGTGATCTCGATGCTCTGGCTGTTGAGCAGGTTCGCGGCGAGGTCGGTCGCGGTCCGGCTGCGGGTGCCCCACACGGTGGTCGCCAGGACGCCGGTCTTGGCGGCGCCGCTGACCGACCAAGCGGCACCGACGTTGGAGACGGTCACCCCGGAGTCGTCGAGGATTTCGCGCAGGAACTGCTGGACGTAGCTGGCGGCGATCCACGGCGAGCCCAGCCGGGCGCTGATCTCGGCCGGCGTGAGGTCCCGCGGGAGCACCTGCCGCAGTGCTGCGACGTTGCCGGCGAACCGCGCATCGGTCTGGGTCGCCTGCTGCGCGGCGGTGTACTTGGCGCGGACGTTGCCCGACAGGTACTCGGCTTTGCGGATCAGCGCACCGGACTGCGGGTCTTCGAACACCAGCCCGTCCAGCGCAGTCCGGGCTGCCGCCTCGGAGTCCAGGCCGAGCAGGGACGCGACGACGTCGAGCCGGACCTCGTTGTGCCGGTCCCAACACACCACGACGGCGTCATCAGCGGACTGGACCCGCTCGACCGGGATCGGCACCGTGATGACCCGCTGCCGGAACACCTCCGCCTTCTCCGCGGTCCCGGTGTCGTCGTCGAACTTCTCCAACGCCGCGACATATGGGAAGAACGGGTCATAGCGGAACCCGCCCATCCGCGGGTAGGTCCGCCGTTCCGTCTCGACGAGCTCGCCGGTGTCCTTGTCCACCTTCGTGCTGGTAGAGGACTGGAACCGGTTGATGGCGCCGAACGCGGCAGCGTAGGCGTTGTACTGCTGGTTCAGGTCGGCTCGCAGCCGTCGGGTGAGCGGGGTGTCGGCGCGGTGGGCGGCTTCCTCGTCGAGCAGGCCGAGGATCGTTTCCCGCAGGCCGATCAGGGCGCGCAATTCGGCGACCTGGGTCCGCGGCGGTTCGTGGCGGGCCCGCCGGCCGTCGCGGACCTGCCAGAACCGCCCGTCGCCGGCGTCGACGAACAGTCCCTCCTGGTCCGGGGTGGGACCGCGGAGCACCACCGCCGCAGCCACCGGTTCAGCTGCGGCGATCTGCTGGAAGGCACCCTCCAGCGCGGCGGCGACGTCGGTGGTGTCCGGCTCGACGACGACCGTCGGGCGGGCACGTCCGGTGCCGGTGAGCTGCCGCCCGAGCACGAGCTCCGGCCGGTCGAGGAAGTAGCCGTTGATGTCGAACGTCTCGGCCTGCCCGCCGTCGTTCGCGGCGGGTAGCTCGACGGACCGCACGGCCGTCCAGCCTGGCCCTGATGGCGGCTGGCCGGCCTCGCGACGCCGGAACACCAGCAGGTCGGTGACGACGTCGGTGCCGGCCGCGGCCTGGTGCGCGCCGCTGGGCAGCCGGACCGCACCGACCAGGTCTGCGAGGGCCGCCATCTGGTGGCGGGCATCGTGGTGCGCGTCGTCGCGGCCGTCCATCGTGTATCGGGAGGTGATCAGCGCGACGAGCCCACCGGGCCGGGTGACGGCCAGGGCCTTGAGGATGAAGTGGTTGTGGATGCTGTGGCGGCGCCGTGGATTGTGCGTCGGGTCGTGCAGTTTGTGGCTGCCGAACGGCACGTTGCCGATCACGAGATCCAGCCCGGCGTCCGGCAGCTGCGTGTCGGCGAACGACTCGGCGCGGATGTCGGCGTGCGGGAACCGGGCCTGGGCGATCCGTGCGGTGAGCGGGTCGAGCTCCACGCCCAGCAGCCGGGTTCCGGCGGGGGCGCCGGCGAGGAAGTTGCCGCTGCCGCAGCCGGGCTCCAGGACCGAGCCGCCGTCGAAGCCGAGGGTGCCGACCGCGGCCCACACGACCGCCGCGAGGCGCGGGTCGGTGTAGTGGGCGTTGAGTGTCGTGGCCCGAGCAGCCCGGTACGCGTCATCACCGAGTAGCTGCTGCAGCTCTGCGCGTTCGGCGGCGAACCGCCCGGCTTCCCGGGTGCGTTCGTCGAACAGGCCCGGCGTGGCGCCCCAGCCGGACCACCGGGCCAGCACGGCCTGCTCCTCGTTCGTTGCTGGGCGCTGCTCGGCCTCGATGCCGTGCAGCAGGACTCGCAGGGCGTCCAGATTGGCCCGCACTCGCGCCGTTTCACCCGACGGCGGCAACACCACGTCGGCATCGGCACCGCCATTCACGCTGCTCTTCTCGGGGATGACCGCGCCGACATCGGCATCGTCTTCGACGGCCGGCGCGACCGCCGCAGCGGCACCCTGTGCGGCAGGAGCAAGCCCGGTCGGTGCGGCCGACGGCCGGGACGGCAAGTCGACGGGCAGCATGTCATCCGACGCCGCGAGCGGAGCCGGCACCGCGGGTTCGGCAGCTGCCGATTCGGGCTGCGGCGGCCGGTCGATGACCGTGAAGTGGGCGCCGGCCACCGGCACGGCCACCGTCACCACCCGGTCTCGGTTGGCGCGGCCATCCGGAGCGGCGACCTGCACTGCCACCTGCGCGACGGCGCTGCGCTGCGTGCCGTGGCTCGGCGTCCACCACCGGTCATACGTGCCGGCCACGGTGGCCTCGGCACCATCGACCAGGCCGGTGATCGTGCCGTGGGCGCCTCGGCGTACCGCCCGCAACTGGGTCGGCCCGTCGGCGGTGGGGCTGCTCCAGCGGCCTTCCGTGACCGCCTGATCAACCAGGGGCTGCCGGAGCAGCGGGTCGACCCGGCCACGCCATACGCCGTCGCCGAACAGGTAGGTGGCGACCGACTCGACGTCGGAGAACTCGCGGCGGACGCCGGGGATCGTCCACCGGGTCCGGCCCTGCGCATCGAGGTCTTCGTGCAGGCGCTGGCCGGCCTCGGCAAGGGCGGCGGTGACCTGGTCGATGACCGGCATCTGCCGCCACGGTGCCGCGGTTCCGGCCGGCGCATCAGGCGGTGGCGCCACCACCGTGATGTCCGCGCCCGGGGAGACGGCGACGGCGATGCCGTCCAGCGCTTCGGGACTGATGGCAACGGTCACGACCAGGCAAGGCTCCGGCGTCCAACCCTCGTACCCGGCGACCGCGTGATGGGTCGCGACGACGTAGCCGGCCACCCGGGCGTCACGGCCGTCGGGCAGCAGCCCGGCCACGATGCCGTACGTGCCATAGGCGATGTCGGCGGCCGGGACAGTCCCCAGCGCAACCCCTGCTGCGGTAGTGCGCTGCAGCAGGGGTTGGAGCAACTCCTCGAACAGCGGATCGCGCGTCGAGCCGCTAGCCGGTACTGCGGCTGTGCCGTCGGCGGCCGGGTGGGCTGGCGGAGCTACCCGACGGTCAGCAGCATCCCGCGCAGCACCTGGCCCTCGGCCTCGAACCGGGCCGTATTCAGCCGCTGCACCCGGGTCAGGTATGGCTCGCCGGTCGGCGTCGGTCCGGCCAGCGTCCGGGCCAGTTCCTCGATCGCCGCCTCCAGCTCCTCGCCCATCGTCGTGAAGAACTGCTCCGGGTCGTCCAGATCCCGGACGCGGGCCGGCATCGTCCGCTGCCAGTGATCCTTCGCCTGCTGACCGTACCGGTTCACGCTGTGCTCCCTCGTCTGCTCGCGGCTCGCCGGCAGATGGCGCATCTGCCGGTGCTTCATGGTCCGGTGCCTCGCGTGCGGGTTCCAGTTCCGGCTGCGGCGCGTGTGTGCCAGGCAGACCGAAGGTGAAATCGAACGCAAGCTGGTCAGGGCTTGGTTCACGGCGACGCCGAGCCATCTGCTGTCCTCCTATTCTGCTACGGATGAGCGCCGATCGGGGGGCGCCGCGGGGTGGGGTCTGTCGTGGCGACGCGGTGGCCGACCGGCCACTGCTCGGGCGACGGGCATCGCCGGGCGGTGGCGGTGGCCGCGGTTCAACGGCGCGTTACAGGCTTCGCGGCAGCCGGATCGCGTGGGCCGTACTGAGCCCGATCCGGACGACCGACCGGTGCGTCCGGCGCATTGGTCGCTGCCCCGGGGGCCTCGCTCTGCCGGGCCAGCCCTGCGGCGGTGACCGGGACGCCGCCGGGCGCGATCACAGCCCGGTTCGCCGTCAGCAGCACCGCGTGGAACCATGGCTCGGCCGGTTGGCCGTCAAGCTGGATACCGTGGATCTGTGCGACGGTGCGACCTGTGCGTACCGACTGGTCCGTGGAGATGTCCAGGCCCGCTGCGTACGCCCCAGCGATCGTCGCCTCGACCCGGGCCGTGTTCCACACGGTCTCGGCCAGCGCTCGCCACGGCTCAAGCGAGGCAGGAGTGACCTCGCTGGCATAGTGCAGCGCATATTCATCGAACTCAGGCACGGCGGCGAGCACCCGATCGGCACGACCGATCACCTCGCTGGCCGCCCGCTTGATCGGGGAGGTGAGCGCCCAACCCCTGCCGTCGGCCCTGGCTTGCTTCGCGGCTTCACCGATCCGCTGAGCGGTGTCGACGTACGCCGCGCGGTAGAACGAGCAATAGGCGCGGTCCCATATCGTTTCCGCCACCACGACGTCGGCCACGCTCGCGCGGGCGCTGAACCAGCTCTCCCGAGCAACGCGGACCAGGTCCGCGGGCAGCTCAGCGTCGGCCGCAGACGGTTGCGGGGAGTGACCCGGTGATACCATGGTTGCGTCCTTTCTGGACGGTGGACACGAGGTCGCGGCCCGCAGGCGCGCCCGCCGGAGCGTCGTCGTCGTCAGTGGGTAAGCGGACGGCGGATTGCCGCGACCGGCTTGAAGTTCGCAACCGGTGTGATCTTGACGACGTCGCCGGTGTGTGGTGCCTGGACCAGGTACTGGCGGTCGTCGCCGCCGCGGCCGATGTACATGCCCACGTGTCCAGGCCGCTGCATCGAGCCGTTGGATCCGGGGATGAGGATCAGGTCGCCGGGCTGCATGACGTCAAGCCCGGCCACGGCGACCCCGGTGTGTACCTGGTCGCTGGTCACGCGGGGGATGCGCACGCCCGCATGCGCCCACGCCTGCATCATCAGACCGGAGCAGTCGTAGCTGTCCGGTCCTTCAGCACCGAACACATAGGGTTTGCCGAGCTGGGCGAGCGCGAAGGACACGGCGGCGGCTTGCTGCGCGTCGGACGGCAGGGTGTAGCCGGGCGGGATGCCGCCACCGTCGCCGGGCAGTCCGTCGCCGCCGGTGTCGACGGCGTATTTCGGCAGGCGGCTGCGGATCTGCTGCGGATAGTCGTGCGCCAGGCCGGAGTCGGGCACGCCGCCAGCGGCGAGGATGCCGCTTCGGCCGGCGAAGTAGGCGGCCCATGCCAGGTCGATCGGGTCACCGACGAGGCGACCGTTGGCGACGTTGGTTTCGGCCCAGGCGACCAGGTCGCACATGAGGTGGCCTTGGGCGAGGATCGCGTCACCCGGGTCGTACGGCGAGCTGGTGCCGTTGTGGTTGTAGTCGTAGCCCCACGTCTGCCAGGTGGCGTCGGTGAACTGGGCGATGCCTTTCGCCGGTACCTCGCCGCTGTCGGTGGAGGCGTTGGGGTTCCAGCTCGACTCCAGGTCGAGCTGGGCGGCGATGTCCGCGGGTCCGATCGGCGGGCACAGCGCTCCGGCCGCCCGCACATACCCGAGGTACTGCGCCGGCACCGGCGCGTCGGGCCGCAGCTGGTTGCCGCCGCCGTCATCCGTCTGGGCGGCGGCCTGGGTTGAGCCGGCCGAGGCCGCCAGCACGAACCCGCCGCAGCAGCAGCCGCCGAGAACGAGCAGGACGATCAGGCCGGCGATGACCACCCACCGCGTTGCGGTCCCGGCCGGTTGCTCCTGCGCACTCACTGTCCGGCACCCCGCATGCTGCCGGGTGCCCGGTCGCGGCGCTCGCCGCCGCGGCCCGCGCGGGCCCAACCATGCCCCGTGGCGGACCCACCTCCGGTGCCAGTAGGGCCCCGGTCCGCTACACGCCGGTGCGGCATTCGGATCGGCGATCGTGATGTGACGGGCATGGCAGCTCCTCGACGTCGGTGACTGCTCCACCGAACCCGTCAACGGTGGGTGGTGGCGCTACCCGTAGCGCCCGTAGCGCCCGCATCACCCTGTGCGTCAACGCTTTCGTCCACACCGTCGGCTGATCGTCCAGGTCACGGCCCACCACCGAGGTGGGTCACCTGGACGAAGGAGCACGCGTGCTCACACATCTGGCAGACGTCGCGTTGAACGTGCTGGCCGCCCCCGACCCCACCGGCGGCCCGGCGGTCGACCTGGACCCCACCTCGCAGCCGATCCCCGGACTCGGGGTGCTGGTGACGAAGCTCCTCGGCTGGGCCAAGTGGGCGCTGATCGTGGCCGGCATTCTCGGCATGTTCATCTGCGCCGGAATGATGATCATGGGCCGTCGCAACCGCAGCTCCACCGCGGTCGACGGCGCCACCGGCATCCCGTGGGTGCTGGGCGGTCTGACGCTCGGCGCGGTCGCCGCCACGATCGTCGGGGCGGTGCTGTAGGCGATGACCGACGACATCACCCTGGCAGCCAGACGGCGCACCCGCGCCCTGGTCGCCGCGGTGGCGGCCGTTGCGCTGATCGTGGTCACCGTCGCCGGCGTGCTCGTCGCGACGGTAGGGCGCCGGGGCAACCCGGCGCCCGCGCCACCATCGACCACCGCCGACACCACCACTCCCGCAGAGCCACAACCGGGGCCGACGTCACCGGCGGCCCTGCAGTGGGTCACCGTCGCCGGAGCGCACCTGCCCGCCGGCGCGGACGGGCCACGGGACACCAGCGGCGGGCGTGCCCGTGGCTTCACCCACACGCCGATGGGCGCGGTCTTTGCCGCCGCCCACATCACCGTGCGGCTGTCGCCGCAGGCCGGCCCGGCGGTGTTCGAGCCCACCTGCCGTGAACAGGTCGTCGGCCCGGACGCCAACCGGCTGCTCGCGGCCGTGGATGAGGAGTACCAGCAGCTGCGGGCGCAGTTCGGTGCCGCGCCCGGCGAGCCGGCCGGTCAGCTGTACTCGACCGTCACCGGTTTCCGGATCGGGGCCGCCACGGCCGACGGTGTCGAGGTCGGGTTGCTCATCGACGGGCCGAGCCAGTCCGGCCCAACGCGGGTCGCGCTCACCGTCCAGATGCGGTGGGTCGGCGGCGACTGGGCGCTGCAGGCGCCCAGCGGCGGCGACTGGACCACCGTGGCGGTCCTGGTGCAGGGCACCGCCGGATACACCGGCTTCCCGGCGGGGGGCTGATCGCCCGTGTGCGCCCCGTGGGACACCAACTGCATGGCCAACGCCGTCGCGACGGCGGTCGCCGACACCTTCTTCGGCCGCCTCGAACAGATGATGATCACCGCGGCGTTGTGGGGCATCGACATCTGCGCCACCTGGTGGGTGAAGGTGCCGTCGCTTGGCCTCTACGCCGACCCGCAGCACATCACCGCCTCGTCGACGCCCATCGACGCGGTCACGCATCTGCGGGCGCTCATCATGCCGATCACCGCGGCGGTCGCCGTCGGCGGCATCCTGTGGCAGGCCATCGTGATGGTGCTGAGCCGCAAACCGGCCCCGCTGGTGAACGTGCTGCGGGGACTGTGGAACACGGCGTTGTGGGCGGCCGTCGGGATCTTCGGCACCCAGCTGCTGGTGACCGGATGCGACCAGTTCAGCAACGCCGTGCTGGATGCTGCGCTGCAGTCGGTCGGCAACCCCAGCCTCGGCAAACGGCTCGGCGCCATCGCTGTCCCCGCTTCCGGCGGCGGCTTTCCCGAAGTCGTGGTGATTCTGGCCGCCACCGTCGCGTTGCTGGCCTCGTTCACCCAGGCGCTGCTGATGCTGTTTCGCGACGGCTCGGTCATCGTCCTTGCCGCGCTCACACCACTGGCCGCGGCAGGCAGTTTCACCAACGTCACCAACGGCTGGAAGAACAAGCTGCTGGCCTGGCAGCTCGCGCTGATCTTCTACAAACCCATGGCGTCGATGGTGTACGCCACCGCGATCTACGTCACCGGTGAGAACGACTCGACGGATCCGCGGATCCTGTTCGTGGGCCTGGCCATGATGGTCATCGCCTTGGTCGCGCTGCCCGCGCTGATGAAGTTCTTCAACTGGACGATCGGCTCGCTGCAGAGCAGCAACGGCGGGTTCGGCATGTTCGCCACGGCCGGAGCGGCCGGCATGCACGCCGCCTCGTCGGTGCTGGGTGGCTTCGACGCCGGCATGCACGCCCGCTACCTCGCCGATGCGTTCGACCCGCCCGGCGGCCCCAGCGGCGCCGACCCGGGGTCTGGTCCGTCCGGTCCGGGCCGCGGTCCCGACGACCGTAACCCACCCAGTCCCGGCCCCGGTCCGACATCCGGACCTGGTCCCGGTTCGGGCGGTGCACCAGGTCCGGGCGGGGGGCTCAAACCGCCGGCGTTCGTCGGTGAAGCCGGCGGCGGGAAGGTCGCCAACATCACCTCGGCCGGGGAGGCGCCGGGTGCCGCGGCATCCACCACGGCAGCCGCTCCCACGGCGGCAGCGGCCGGTGCCACGAGTAGCGCGGCAACGACCGGTGCTGCCACCGGTGCGGCGACGGGTGCTGCTGCCGCAGCCGGACCGGCCGGGCTGGCCGTGGCGGGCGCCACCGAAGTGGTCAGCACCGCCACCCAGACCGCCGCAGCTGCCGCTCGGGCAGCGGCCAATGCCCTCGACGACCCGACGAAGGAGACGTGAGCATCATGACCGCACCGGAACGTCCGGTACGAACGTACGGCGGCTGGCGTCGAAGTCGCGGGATCGGGCTGATGGGCCTGGGATCGGCCCAGACGCTCGCGGTCGTCATCGCGCTCACCGTCCTCATCATCGCGATCTCGGTGGACCGGACCGTCGGTGTGATCGTCGCCGGGCCCGCGCTGCTGCTCATCGGTGGGACCGTGCTGCGCTGGGATGGTGTGCCGTTGCTGCACGGGCTGCTGCAGCGCATCCGGTGGGGCTGGGGCTCCGCCCGCGGGTACACCGTCTACCGGTCCGGGGTGACCGCGGCGCACCCGCACGGCTGGCAGCTGCCGGGTGTCCTTGCCCCGACCACCCTGCTCTCGGTGGAGGATCCGGCCGGCGAGTACGGCGTCGTGTGGCACCGCCGGCTCGGCACCATGACCGTCACGTTGCGCGTTGCCGCCACCTCCACCTGGCTGGTCGACCCGGGTCAGGCTGAGCGTTGGGTGGCGTCCTGGGGCTCCTGGTTGGCTGGGCTCGGCTACCTGCCGACGGTGCGGTGGATCGCGGTCACCGTCGACACCGCCCCGGCCTCCGGATCACGGCTCGCGCACTACGTTGCTGGGCGGGTCGCGCCGCACGCCCCGGCCGCGGCCCGCCGGGTCCTCGCACAGCTGGTCGAGGTGTCCCCGGCCGCCGCCGCGGACGTGGAGACCCGGGTCAGCATTACCTTCGACCCGGCGCTGTCCCCGACCCGGCCGCGGAACCTTGACGAGTCACTCGCCGAGGTCAGCCGGGCGCTGCCCGGCCTGACCGACGCGCTGGGCTCTTGCGGGCTGACCGTGCTTGGCCGTGCCACCGCATCGGACCTGCTCGGCGTGGTCCGGGCCGCCTACGACCCGGCCGCTCGCGGCGACGTCGCCAACGCGCTCGGCAACGGCAACGGCAACGGGTTGCGGCGTTTCCTGGATTGGGACACCGCCGGGCCGATCGCCGCGACCGAGTTCTACGACCGCTACCAGCACGACTCCGGCTGGTCGGTGTCCTGGGCCTGGCACGAGGCCCCCCGGGCCAACGTCCACGCCGACGTCCTGAGCCGGCTCCTGGCCCCGGGCGGGCACCCCAAGCGCGTCACGCTGCTCTACCGCCCCGCGTCCGCCGCCGACGCCTCCCGCATCGTCGAACGCGAGGTCAACGCGGCCAGCTTCCGTGACGCGTTGCGGGCGGCGCAGAAACGCGACGAGAACGCCCGCGACCGGGCCGACAAAGAGAGGGCGCTGCGCGCCGCCCGCGAAGAAGCGTCCGGCGCGGGTGTGGGGCTCATGTCGATGTTCGTCACGGTCACCGTGACCGACGAGGACGACCTCGGCCGCGCGGTCGCCGACGCGGAAAGCCGCGCCGAGGTGGCGAAGATCCGGCTCCGGCGGCTGCGCGCCAGCCAGGCCGCCGGGTTCGCCGTCACCCTGCCGTGCGGCATCTGCCCTCCCCAACTGGCCACCCAGTGGCCCCGCTAACGACGCGCGGACAGGAGTCCATCATGCAGCGACAGTCCACACAGGACCGTGACCCGCGGCTGAGCACCGAGCCGATCGCGCCGTCGTGGGGATGGCGCAACCCCGGCGCCGGCCGGGCCAGCCACCTCGCACCAGGCATGGAATACCAGGCCACAACCGTGCAGTTCTGCGGTCTGTACCCGTTCGTCGCCGGGTCCGGCTCCCCGATGCTCGGGGTGCCGATCGGCCGGCACATGCTGTGGGGCGAGGTCGTCTGCCTCGACCCCCTGCAGTGGCTGACCACCGGCCTGGTCACCAACCCCGGCATGTTCCAGCTCGGCCAGCCCGGCATCGGCAAGTCCAGCCTGGCCAAACGGCTGCTCACCGGGATGGTCGGCTACGGCGTGCACGGCCTGGTCCTCGGCGACACCAAACCCGACTACACACCCCTGATCCGCGAGCTCGGCGGCCAGGTCATCACCGTCGGCCGCGGCATGGACCGGATCAACCCCCTGGACGCCGGACCGCTCGGCGCCGCCCTGGCCCGGATGAGCGGCCCGGACGCGCTGCGGCTCCGCCTCGAAATCCGCGGGCGCCGGCTGTCGCTGCTGCTGGCCCTGTGCACCCTCGTCCGCGCCGGGCGGGTCACCAACCCCGAGGAAATCATCCTCGGCCGGGCCGTGGACATCCTCACCGACCGGCTCGACCGCGAACCCACCGTCCCCGACGTCCTCGCCCTCCTCGAAGAAGGCCCGGACGAGATCCGCACCGCCGCCCGCGCCGGCACCAACGCCGACTACCGTCGGCGCGTCGACGAGCTCGTCCCCACCCTCGCCCTGCTCTGCGAAGGGTCGCTGCGCGGCGTGTTCGACCAAGCGACCACCACCCCGATCGACCTCGACGCGCCCGCCGTGTCGGTGGACATCTCCCACGTCTCGGCGGCCGGCGACCAGCTCGTCGCCGCGGCGATGCTGTGCACCTGGAGCTACGCCTTCGGCACGGTCGACGCCGCCGCCGTCCTCGCCGAACAGGGACTGGCGCCGCCACGGCAGTTCATCGGCATCATGGACGAGCTGTGGCGGGCACTACGCGGGGCACCCGGCCTCGTCGACCACGCCGACGCACTGACCCGACTCAACCGGCAGCGCGGCATGGCCAGCCTCATGATCACCCACAGTCTCGACGACCTGGAGGCCCTGCCCACCGAGGAGGACCGCGCGAAGGCGAGAGGCTTTTTCGAGCGGGCCGCCATCAAGATCCTCGGCGCGCTACCGGGCCGGGAACTGGACCGGATCAGCCGCGTCACCCGGCTATCCGGGCCGGAACGGGACATGGTCAGTTCGTGGGCAGCGCCGGAAGCGCTGTTCCCGGGCAGCGTCCACCCCGGACGCGGCAAATATTTGATCAAGACTGGTGAGCGGCCCGGTTTGCCGGTCGCGATGCGGCTGGTCGGTGACGAGGCTCGGTTGTACGACACCGACCGGGCCGTGCGGGGCGGGGCCGCATGAGCACGCCGACGAGTCAGCTGCGGGCCGTCGCGTACGGCGGGGGTGTCCAGTCGACCGCCCTGTTGGTGCTGGCCGCGTCCGGCCGCATCGACTACCCGGTGTTCCTGTTCGCCAACGTCGGCGCCGACTCCGAGGACCCGGCGACGTTGCGCTACCTGGAGCGCTACGCCAAGCCCTACGCCGCCGCGCACGGCATCGCCCTGCACGAGCTGCACCGCATCCGCCGGGACGGGTCCACCGAAACCCTGTACGGCCGGCTGACCCGGCCCCAGTCACGGTCCCTGCCCATCCCGGTCCGGATGTCCAGCGGAGCGCCGGGAACGCGCTCGTGCACGAGCGACTTCAAGATCAAGATCTTGGGTCGGTGGCTGAAGGCGCATGGTGCCGCACCGGCGACACCCGCTCGGGTCGGGATCGGGATCAGTCTCGATGAGATTCATCGGGTCAACAATCGCCGAGCGATGCCGTACGAGCAGCCGGTGTATCCGCTCCTGGAGCACCAGCCGCCGCTGCGACGGGTCGACTGCGAACGGATCATCACCGCAGCCGGGCTGCCGGTGCCCGGCAAGAGCGCCTGCTGGTTCTGCCCGCTGCACCGCCGGATGTACTGGGCTGAGCTGCGCCGGGACCGGCCCGACCTGTTCGAGCGGTCCTGCCAGCTGGAGGATCTGCTCAACGAGCGGCGCGTCCGGCTCGGGAAAGACCCGGTCTGGTTGACCGCCCGGAATCGGCCCCTGCGGACCCTCGCCGTGGCGCAGGACCTGCTGCCCGGCTTCGAGGCCGACGGCGACGACGGGGCCTGCGACAACGGGGCGTGTTTCACATGACGCGGCTTCCGGTTCGTGGATGCGTTGCCCGGGTCGCGCGGCCGGCCCGGCAGGTGGTGCGGCGGCTCCCGGCGCGCGTCGTCGCCGGCACGCTGGCGGTGACCGTCGGGTGCGGCCTCGTCTCGACACCGCCGTCACCGGTTGACGGCGGCGCTGCCGTAGCGCTGCTGGTGGTCCTCGCCGTTGTGCAGCGGCGGCCGGTGCGCCCGGGCGGCCGGCACCGTCGCGACCGGCGGCTGTCCGTTCGGGGTGGTGGGCGATGAGCCTGTCGCAGCAGCCGGTGCAGCCCCGCGCCAGCGCGGGCACCATGCCGTTGACGCCGTTCGTCATCCTCGGCGCCGTATGGGGTGCCATCGCGGTGACGTGGCTGGCCTGGGCCGCCGGCGCCGTGACCGCGGCGGTGACCGGCGGACGCCCCGGACCGGGCTACGGCTCGCAGTTCGTCGCCGGCGTCGCGCATGGCCGGTGGAGCGTGCTGTACCCCGACGTCAACCACCTGGTGGTCGGCGTGGTGTTCGGGCTGTTCCTGACCGGAGTCCTGGGACCGGTGATCGCCGGGTGGGTGTGGTGGGAACGGCACCGCACCGCGGCTGACGACCCGCTGCCCTCGCTGGCGCGCCCGCACGAGGTCGCCGACCTTACCCCCGCGGGCGTCGCCGCACGGGCCCTGCAGCTGCGGCCGAGCCTGGCCGGCACGCCGGCCAGCGAGCTGCCCGCCGCGCAGACGGGGTTGGCGCTGGGCACCATGCAGCGACCGCGCGGCCGGTTCGGTCCGCAACTGCGGGCGTCGTGGGAGGAGGGCATCCTGGCCATCATGGGCCCGCGGGCCCAGAAGACGACCGCCCTCGCGGTCCCGCTCATCCTCGACGCGCCCGGCGCCGTCCTCGCCACCTCCAACAAGGCGGACCTGTGGGCCACCACCAGCGCCGCCCGAGCCCGGGTCGGCCGGGTGTGGGTGTTCGATCCGCAGGGCATCACGCGGATCGGGCAGCGCTGGTGGTGGGACCCGCTGACGGCGGTGACCTCCGTGGAGGATGCCGCCCGGGTGGCCAGCCACTTCGTGCAGCCGCTGCGCCGCGACCGCGGCGAGGACTTCTGGCTGCTGGCCGCCGAGGATCTGCTCACCTCGTTCTTCCTCGCCGCCGGGGTCAGCGGCGGCTCGATCAGCGACGTGCAGGCGTGGCTCGCCGACGCCAGCGACGACCAGCCGGTCGGGATCCTGTTCGCCCACGGCTATCCCGAGGTTGCGCGGGCCCTGCGGGGCCGGCAGCACGGGGCACCCGAAACCCGGGACGGCATCTACGAGACCGCCCGCACCGCGGCACGGTGTCTGCAGGACCCGCGGATCATGGCCTGGGTCAACGAACCCACCGACACCGAACTCGAGCGCTTCGACCCGGATGCCTTCCCGGTCAGCACCGACACGCTGTTCCTGCTATCCAAGGACGGCGCCGGTTCGTCCGGGCCCCTCGTCGCCGCGTTGACCGACCAGGTCATGCGGCACGGCGTGCGCCGGGCCGAGGCCCGCGGCGGCCGGCTCGACCCGCCGATGCTGGCCATGCTCGACGAGGCCGCCAACATCTGCCCCCTGGCGGATCTGCCGCTGCTCTACAGCCACTACGGCAGCCGCTCCATCGTGCTCGTCACCATCCTGCAGACCTACCAGCAGGGCAGCACCGTCTGGGGCGACAAGGGCATGGGCACCCTGTGGGGCGCCGCCACCGTCAAGCTCATCGGCGCCGGCGGCGACGACCCGCGGTTCGCCGCCGACGTGTCCTCGCTCATCGGCGAACACGACGTGGCCACCATGTCGCTCACCCGCGACGGCACCGGCAGCGTGTCCCGGCAGGTCAGCGTCCGCCGGCAGCGGATCATGGGACCGGAGGACGTCCGCGCGATCAAGCGCGGCACCGCCATCCTGCTCGCCTCCGGGGCCAGGCCCGCGTTGCTGCGCCTCAACCCGTGGTTCCGCCAGCCGGACGCGCCCGCCCTGCAGTTGGCGACCGCGAAGGCGATCACGCAGATCAGCGACGCAGCTGAACGCGAACGGTTGATCGCCGACCTTGCCCAGGACGGGGTGCAGCTGCCGGCCGCGCCGCCCCCACCGGTGCTGCGGCCACCGACCTCCACACCGCCGGCCGCATCCCAACCCCCAGAGGCCGCGTCACGGTTCCTGGAGGCGCAGACTTCCGACGACGATGAGGGCGGCCCAGGCGCCGCCCGGCGCACGGTGAAGCCGTCCGTGCCGCAGTTCCGCGGTCCGACGAGGCAACCGTGACCGCCGCCCACCCGCTTGACGCCGACCGGCTCATCGCCGCGCACCGGGCCGCCAACGAGTTCTACTGCAGCCACCTGCCCGATGAGCCGCGCGCTCTGGCCTACCTGCGCAGCCGCGGCATCATCCCGGCAAGCGCAGCGGACCCGCCATGGACCATCGGCTACGCGCCCCACGGCTGGACGGTCCTCCGCGACCACCTCCGCCGCAAGGGCTTCACCGACGACGAACTGCTCAAGGCCGGGCTGATCACCACCGCCCGCAACGGCAACCGCATCGACGTGTTCCGCGACCGGGTGATGTTCCCGATCCGCAACGCCGACGGGGACGTCGTGGCGTTCACCGGACGAGACCTGTCCGGCCGCGCCGGCACCCCCAAATACCGCAACACCATCACCACGCCCATCTACCACAAGAGCGACCTGCTCTACGGGCTCGCCGAGCAGTTCGACGGCACCGCCCAACCCGCGGCGGTGATGCTCGTGGAAGGCCCGGCCGATGTCCTGGCCGTGGACCGGGTCCGCAACAGCCTGCCCGACACCCTCTACCCGGACCCGTACTACGCCGTCGCGCCCTGCGGCACCGCCCTGACCACCGAACAGGTCGCGCTCCTGGCCGCAGCCCTGCCGCCGGGAACCCCGATCGTGGTGGCCTTCGACGCCGACGACGCCGGCCAAGCCGCCATCGACAACTCCTACCAGCTGTTGCGGGACTGGCCGGGACCCGTCGACGCGATCGAGCTCAAGGGCCTCGCCGACCCTGCGTCGCTCGTCGCCGACAGCCCAGCCACCGCGGTCGGCACCTTCGACCACCTGCGCCGGCCGCTGGTCGACGTCGTCCTGGAGCACCGTCTGAGGCCGCACCTGGCCCGGCTCGACACCCGGCTGGACGAGCTCGCGCGGATCGGTCGCGACCCTGCGTCGGAGTCACTGCTGATCCGCCTCAACGCGGTGCGGGCAGTAGCGCCGTTCCTCGGCGACGTTGCCCAGGACAATCCCGACGTCGCCGCTCGGCTCTCGGTGGAGCTGGCCCTGCGGTTGCAGGTCGAGCCGTTGACGGTGCTGGAGGCCATCTACCCGCCGCAGGACGACGACGCCGTCCTGGTTGGCGTGCCGGACCCGCCGGGGCGGGATGCCGTCGCGTTGGGCACCCGCGGGTTCCCCGACCCCAGCATCGTCGGGCACGGATACGCACGGGCCTGCCCTGCCGATGCTGCCGCTGCGACGTGGGTCCAGCACGACCCGACGACTGGTCACACCGCCTGGGTCCTCAGCGAAGGGGTCGGCGCGGACCCCGCCGACCGTGACGCTGCCCGCCTGGCCGCGGAGGTCGCCGGGCGCGCCGCGATCCTCGTCGGCGCCCACAAGGCCGTCGAGATCGCCCGGGTCGCCGTCAACGCTGCCTTCGCCGAACCCGGTGCCCGGCAGGGCAATGCCAGCATCGTCGTGCTCTGCTCATTCGATGGCGACCGGCCGAAGCCGGGCTCCCGGCAGTTCACCGTGGCCTGGGCCGGCGACGCCCGCGCCTACGCCACCGCCAGCGCACCACACGCCAGGGCGGTCACCGACGCTGCCCAGATCCGCAGGTGGTTCGCGGCTGTGACCATCGACCACACAGTCGGCGCCCGGCACGGCAACATCCCGGCTTCGCAGCGGTCGGCAACGGCGTCGAACTCACCCGCACCGCCCCAGCCCGACCATCGGAGCCCGCGCACCGGCGACCAGCTGCTCACCGCAACGGTCCGCGGCGGCACAATCGGCATCAACCGACTCGACCTGCCACCCACCAGCATCCTGCTCGCCGGGCGCCGCGTCACCGCCATCGGCATCGAGCAGCTGCGCACCGCGATCGAGCCGCGCCGCCCAGATGTGACTCTGGCTGGGCTCCGCCAGCTCGCCGGCCCGCAGGCCGTCGCCGTGGCCATCCGCCCCGACCCAGCTCAACTGCACGAGGTCATGACCGCGGCCCGGCTCGCTCGACAAAGCCAAGCTGTCACCGACCAGGCCGATCGTAAGCCGCACCCTGGCACCAGTCGGGCGGAAACCCGCTTGGCGCTGCCGGCCGCACCGACTCCGATCGCACCCGGCAGAGCGATGTAGCGACCGCCTCAGACCCGGCGACGTTGGTGACGGCGCGCGATTACGGCTGCTCGTCGGGCGAAGCAGCGGCGTTTCGGGTGTATGACGGGCTGGGAGGGGTGGCGAGGACCGCGTTGAACCGCAAAGCCTCAGTCCGCAGCAGTTCCGCAGCTGAGCCATGGCCGGCAACATCAACGATCCTGGCCGCATCGACGAGTAGGATCGGCCAGGCTGCGGCCAAGGTTTCCCGCACGTCGCAGTCGGTGCACCCGCAGTACGGGCCAACAGCGGGTGAACCGGCATCGACGGCGGCATCTTCTTCTTCGGCGAACATCGCGTCCGCACATGCGTGCAGATGGGCGACTGCAGCGCGGTGCGCTTCCAGTCCGGCATCGTGGTTCCGATTGGGAACCGGCCGGGTCATCTGGCGATCCGGGGTCGCACCGGATACATCTGCCCGTGCCGAGCCGATCGACGGTGGAAGCCGCGCAACGGAGGCGGTGCGGGGAGCGCCTCACCGGCAGTGCCTGTCAGAACGCGAGAGAACCGGGAAGCGATGTACATAGCGTCACGGTCGCAAACGGACGTTGCCGGGTGGATCGGCGGCGGCGCTACCACCACCTCCACCATGACCGGCCGCCGCGCAAGCACACCGGTCTGCGGCGCCTCACCGCCGGCGGCATGATGACCGTTGTGCCGGGCCGGGCTTCGAATCGTTCGGGTCTGCCACCACCCGGCAATCCGGTGCACGTCTCGCCCTTCCGCCCGGACCGGCCAGCGCGACCGTGCGTCGGTGACCTGCCGCCGCGGCGATCGGCCCGGACACTGCATACGCTTGCCGCACCGCACCGCCGTCTGCTGCGAACGGCGGCCAACGCATTGCCCGGATGGAGACATCTCCATCCGGGCGCAGCAACTCATCTGGGCCGTGCCATCACGCGCAAGTCGGCGGGCGCCGTCACGCCGCCGCAGGCTGACGGCTTCGGTCGGCGTCGTCGTCCACGCCGAGCAGCTTCAGCAGCAGGCTAGTCGGGACGAGATACCGGCGGCCGATGCGCAGCACCCGGACCGGGAACTCCTCGGCTTTCGCCAGCTCGTACGCCTTGGACCGGCCGATGCCGAGCACCGCGCCGGCCGTTTCGATGTCCACGGTGGCGGGCAGCTTGCGCACGGCGTTGATCGTCCACACCTCACCGGGATGCTGCGTTGTCGTGACGGTCATGATGGTCGCTCCTCCTGCCGCCGGCTGCTGGCCGGCACCGCTCGATGTGGTTCCGAGCGTGCTCGGCGGGAGTGGATGCCACAGTGCCCCGTAACGCCCCGAGCCGTGACGGCTAGCGGCTCGGTCAACCCCGCGTGTCCCGCAGCGCACGATCGCGAGCCAGCACCAGAAATCTCTCCGGCTCCAGCGGGCTCGCGGGACTGGCTAAGTCGTCAACCGCGAACGGGCTGTCTTCCACACGAGGGAGGCCGCACAGGCGATGCCTACCTCGGCAGCGGGGTGACCTGCCGAGCCGCCTCGCGAACTGGGAGCAGAAACGGCGCCGTCTGCCAGGCAGTGCCATACCGCAAGTACGCGAACAGCACCGCGTGGCACCAGGCGGATGGGCCGGACAGCCGCAGCGGGTCGATCGTCTCGAACGTGAGGACGCAGGACTGGTCTGCGACCATCTGGTACCCGGCGACCGCGGTGTGGTCGTACCGCAGCCATCGGCCGCGAACCTGACACCAGGTGGCGTTCGGGTCGACCACCACGCGGGCGAGGTCATGGCCGCGCCATTGCCGTCGTGACAGGCTCGCCGCTCGCGCGTAGCCGATGCTCGTGCCGATCAGCCGGCCCACGGCTGCACCCGCCACGAAGCCGGGCGATCCGACCGCGACCATGTTGCCAGGCTCGTAGGTGACCTCGGCGGCGAACCACCGCGCGAACCGAAACGGGACATCCATGTACACGGTGCCGGCACCGGGCAGGTCCGGCGCGTAGACCGTTGGCGGTTGGTGCCCGGCTGCCAGCGTCTGGTAGAGCTGGACGGCCTGCTGCCATCCACCGTTGCCAATGCTGCCGCGTGACTGTCCGAGCGGCCGGGGGTGGCGGGGGGCCAGCAGCCGGCCCAGCCCGTGACCCGCTGCGTAGGCCGCGAGCGCCCACGGCGCGGACAATCCGACCACGGTCATGCTGACCCATCTGCCGTGGGCGAACCGTCGTCGCGTCCGCCCGTCCACGAGGCCCGCGACCAGCCCGGCGATGAGGGAGCCGACGACCGCCACCCAGAACCCGAGCGTGGCCAGCGCCGTCCAGAGCGACGAGCTACAGGCCGCCTGTGCGCCCGCCCGGGTAACGCACCCGTGCCAGCCCCTGTTGGCAAGGAGGGAGGCACCCAGCAAAAGCAGCGCGAGCGGCATGCCCACCGCGGCGACAACCCAGTGTCGACCACGCCGGGGCGGCCGGTTCGCTGACGGTTGGTTCGTCATGGTCGACTCCATCCTCTGCCTAGGTTCAGGTGCCGGCGGCGCTGCGGAGCAGGTCGACGGGGGTGCGGCCCAGTGCGATCAGCCTGTAGGTGGGACGCCCGCCGGCCGCGGGAGGTTCTGGTCAGGGTACTGGCTGACGATGAGCGCCGTCTCCTCCAGCACGCCGTCCTTGCTGTTGACGTAGTGCCGCTGCGGAGGGCGGCTTCGAGTTGAGGGCGGTGCGGATAGTCGCGATGTGTTGCCGTTCGTTGCTGGCAGGCAGGGCGATCACCGCCGCGCCGAACCCGGGCGGGAACCGCAGGAGTTCCTCGTCGCGAAGGACACCTTGGGCGACGCAGATGGCGTTGAGCGCGCGTCGTGCTGCGCCTTGCAGGCCGGAGATCCCGGAAAGCACGGTACCGACCCGAGACTCACCAGCGCGAATGACTGGGCGCCCCAGGGGTCACGTCTACGCGACGTTGTCTCGGGTGCGGGCGAGTTCGCGCAGGATTCGGGAGCCGTAATTGTTGGTGTTGAAGGCGACGTCGAGGTCCTTGCCGGTCACGGGCTGCCCCTGCGCGATCCGGTCCTGGGCATAGGCGAGCATCTGCGCCCGAACGGACCCGTGGGACGCTCCCCGCCGAGCAGGTGCGCTGGCCGTACTGCCGGGTCGAGGTGCGCCGCTGCGCTGACCGCTGCTGCGGCTCCGTGTCCCACGGCGAGCCGTGGAACTGCGAGGCTTGTCCGCCGTGTCTCGGTCGTTCGTCGTACGGCTGGCCGACGTCGCGTCTCCCGCGTCCGTCTCGCGTTCGACGGAGGTCTCGTCGTTCGTTTTCGTCTCGTGGCCGACGGTCGTCTCGTCGGCCGGCTTCGTCTCGTGGCCGACGGTCGTCTCGTCGGCCGGCTTCGTCTCGTGGCCGACGGTCGTCTCGTCGGCCGGCCTCGTCTCGTCGCCGACGGTCGTCTCGTCGCCGGCTCGGTTCTGATGGCTGCCGGTCGTCTCGTCGTGCGTGGGCGTCTCGGTCGTCTCAGCCGCGCTGTCTCGCATCGCCGCGGCGGCTTGCGCGACGTTGTCGTGCGGATCCTGCGCCGTTGCGCGGGTGTCGCTCGGGGGCGAACTGTCGGCAGGCTCCCGTCCGCCGTCGGGTCCGGCTGGAGCTGGGCGCGACGCGGGACCTCCGCGGCGGATCGCCTTGCGGGCCAGCTTGGCCGAGCCGTACCGCTCGATCGCGTCGACCGCGGCGCCCCAGGCCAGATCGGTGGTGGTGTACCCGTCGCGGACTGTCAGCAGCCAGGCGATCCGCGTGATCGGGCGCATGTACATCCAGCGGGCGAGACCGAAGCGCGGCCGGGCGAGCGGCAGTTTGCCTTCGGCGCGCAGTTGGGTGCGGTGCCGATAGGTTGACAGGAGCTCCCAGAGGATGACGCCGGTGAGCGACATCAGCCCGTAGGAGACGGCCTCGCCGGTGGGGGCGAAGTTCGGGCCGGCGGCGTGCCAGTAGTTCATCACCGCAGCTCCCGCGGCGAAGCACCAGGTGGCCGCGCGGAACAGCACCGAGGAGTCGCCGGCCGCGCGGGCGCGCCAGTCGAGGCGGGCCACGTAGGCGGTGGACAGCTCGAACCCGGCGGCGAAGACGATCGCGGCCGGCAGCGGCCAGTGCATGACGTCCATCGCGAAGCGGATCTGCCCGACCCAGGCCACCGCCATCGGGAACACGATCGGCAGGACAAACAGCGCCCATTCCGCGACCTTGGGCACGGTGTTGGCCATCCGCGCCCAACGGGCGGCCCGGTGGGTTTGGCGGCGCTTGCGCCGCTCCCGGCGGTCGCGTTCGGTGGCATCGCGCTCCCGGCGAGCCGCCGCGCGGCGGGCGTCCTGCAGCTGCAGGTCCAGCTGTGCCGCGCGAGCGCGGCGCTCGACCTCGGCGTCAGCGCTGAGGCGGTCCTGTTCGGCCCGGCTGATCTGGCGCAACGTCCGGGCGTCGGGGCCCTCCGCCCGGGTCGGCGTCGCGGCCGGTCGCGCGTCACTCGGCTCGGCGTCGGCTGGGCGGCTGGTCAGGGTGGTCACGACGTGGTCCTTCCGGTTCGGTGTGGTGCCCGGATCGGGATGTGCTGGGTTCCCGCTGCGGTGCGCAGGCGCTGCTTCGGGTGGCCGTAGCGCCGCCGTCACTGCCGGCCGTGCTGCGGGCCTGGTGGTGCACGGTGATGCTGCCGGCGAACCGTTAGCGGACCCATTAGCGGACCCGCTACGGTCCGGCACGTCTGCCCTGGTGGCGCCCGAGATGGTCGCGTGCGGCCACCTGAGGCTCCGGTGGTGGCGGCGGCGCCGGTCCTCGGCGGTACCGGCTGGTGGAGCTCGTCCGGCGGGTGGCCGCGGACCCGCCGGCACCGACGGATCGCTTCTTGCAGACGGCAGGACAGCGCGACGCGGGCGGCCCGAAAGACCCTGGCCGCGGGTTGCGGCGGGTTGCCGTCCGGTCCGCCGCGTTCCCGGTCCGGTCGCTGGGCCCCGGGAGAGACGGCGCCGGTGGACGCTGTCGGCGTGGCCGGACGTGAAGGTGCGGCCGAGCCGTTCGACCATCGCGCACCACCGGCGGAGCTCGCGGCGACGAGCCTGGATCACCGTGCACCGCGGGCAGGTGAGCGGCTGCTGGGTGGTCAGCCAGCCGGTCGGCCGCCGTCGTGCAGGGCAGGCGGGAGTCGGCGGGGCTGGCGGCGCGAGACGGGCGAGGTCGAGGTGGACCTGGCCACCAAGGGTGGCGATGACGTGCCGCTCGCCCGGCACCCGCAGACGCGTCCCGGTCGGCGCGGCGCTGGCTCGGGGAGCGGGCGCAATCTTGGTTGTCCCGGCCGTGAGCGCTGCGAGGCGGCGCAGTTGGTCGCCGATGCCGCGGGTGCCGTCCAGTGGACAGTTCGCATGCGGCCACACGTACCGGGCGAGGCGTGCGTAGGGCGCCGGGGCGAGGATGACGACGTCGCGGACGTCGAGCAGGCCGAGCTGTTCGGCCTGCTCTCGCAGCCCGTCACGGCTGATGGTGTGCCGCTGGCCGAGCCGGGCGTCGTAGCGCAGCAGCAGGTCGGACAACTCGACCAGGCCGTACCAGGCGGACAGGATCACAACCCGGTCGCCCGGCCTGCGGATCGCATCGGCAGCGCGGCGCGCCGCCCGGTGGTAGCTGCCGACGTAGAGCTCACCGGCCGGGGCTTCGATGCGGTCGGCTTTGCGGGCGCCGCAGACGACGATGATCAGGCGTTGCGGTGCGGGCGCCGGTTCGGGGAGGCGGCGCTGGCCGGCCGTGTACTGCTGGTGCTCGGCGACGGTCCAGCCCAGCCACGCCCAGCTCGGCAGCCAGGTGCGGCCGTCGGGGACGGTGGTGCGGTAGCCCCGGCTGTGTCGCCAGCCCGCGACGTCCGGCCCGGCCTCGGGGTGCAGCAGTGCGTTGGCGATCCGCCGGGGTCGGCCGCCGTTGACGTCGACCAGGGAGGTTTTGGGCCCGATCGCGCGCAGGATGCCGCCGCCTTGGCCGCCGTCGCGGGCCGGGAGCGAGCCGGGCAGGCACCGGACGCGCTGGCCGGGCGCCACGGTGCCCGGCCCGGTCGGCAGCGGCACGCCCATGCACGTCTCGGTCGGCGCCGCGAGCGCGGTGCTGGGCTGCCGGCCGGGCGTGACGGCGCCGTGACGGTTGACGGGGGCGTTGCGGTAGGCGGCGGCGTGCGGCCGGCGCACCGTGACGTGCTGCCCGCCGGGCAGGGTGAGCCGCAGCGTCGCCCGGTTCGGGCAGGCCGCGCACCGGTGCGGGTTCGGGTGCGGGAGTCGTTCCTCGGCCAGCACGGTGGGCTGGACCGGTTCGGGGTGACTGGCGGTCACGGTGGGGCGCTCCCAGGGCTCTGGGCCGGTCCGGGGTGGCGGGCCGGCCGTTCGGCGAGACGGTTACCGGAGGTTCCGGGTGGGGCAGTCCAGCTCGCTGTGCTGCTCGGCGGTCGGGCCGCAGCTGGCACCGGCGAGCGCGACGTCCAGCTCGGCGCAGGTCTCGGCCGGGGCGTGCCGGGTGCGGATCCGGGTCCGGTCTTCCGCCACGCCGCAGCGTCCGGTCTCGTCCCACTGGTGGCCGCGCCACGGACGGCGGGCAGCGGCCAGGGCCGGGTAGGCGTAGATCTGGTGGCCGCAGTGCCGGCAGATCGCCACCTGGGTGCCGTCGGCGTAGCACTCGCGGGTGCCGGCGTGCAGCGCGATCGCGGTGGCCGCGTGGTCCTGGAGGATGCGGTGGACCTGCTCGGTGTGCGCGGCGCAGGCACCGAGGACGTGTCCGCGGCGGGTGAGCAGGGCGTTGACGGCCGTGTCCGAGCATCCCTCCGCGTCGCACTGCATGGTGGCGGCCTCGTCGGCGTCCTGGCAGCGCTGGCAGTACACCTGCGGGGCGTGCGCGCGCAGGCATCGTTGGCGGGTGGGTTCCTGCGCGGCTCGGGAGCGGTGCTGCAGGTCCACGAGGTTGTACCCGCACCGGGTGTCGCCCTCGGGGAACAGCAGGTCCGCCATCGCCGTGCCGTCGGCGCGCACGTGCACGGCGGCCACCGTCGCCCCGTCGCTGGTGCCCGCCGCGGCGACGCTGTCGCCGACGCGGATCGGGATGCTGTACGCGCCGGGCGAGAGGATCACCGACCGGATCGGGACGCCCCGGCGCCAGGCGCCGCGGGTGGTCAGCTCGACGCCGTAGACCTCGATCGCGCCGTGGTGGTCGGGCCGGGCCGCGGTGATGTCGAGGGCGAACCCGGCCGTGAGGGCGCGGTGCGTGTGGCCGCTCGTGGCCGCGCCGGGGCTGACGGTGATGCGGTCCCCGGGCCGCAGCCCGTAGACGTCGGTGCTGGTCATGGTGGACTCCCTGTCATGGTCGAGAGGTTGGCTCGCGTCCGCTCAGATCCGTCGGGCGGCTGGAGCTGACGCGGTGTCGGAGGAGGTGCTGGCTGAGTGCGGCTTCAGGTGCGATGCGCCGGGGTGTAGCGGCGTTCAGCTGGCGATGTCGCCGAAGGTCTCGGCGGTGAAGTCCTCGCAGTCGAGGCGGGCGGCTGCGGCGTACAGCGAGCGGCCGATGTCCTGCGGGTCGGCGGTCATCCCGTGCAGGTAGACGACCAGGGCACGCATCGGCTGGGGTGCCGCGCCCCACTCCACGACGAGGAAGTCGGTGAGGAACTCGCGTGCCCTCTCGACCAGCGACGGTGCGTGCACTTCGCCGACGAGCTCGACCGCGGCGGCGACCATGGCGGATCGAAGGTGGTAGCCAGTCCGACGCCGGTCGCGGCGGCCGGTCCACTCGACAAAGCCCAGCTCGCGTACGACGCTCGCCCGCGCCCGACGGTCGGTGACGCGGTGGTACTGCAGCTGCCGCACTGTCGCCCGCAAGATGGTCGATTCGGTGAAGACACCGGTCTGGAACGGGCACGTCGGGCGGCACTGGGCGCTGTGGTGGGTGCTACAGCCGACGCAGTTGCCGTTGTGGTCGTACGCCGTGGCGGACCGCCCGTCGTGACGTTCGGGTCCGTGGGTGGCGGTTTCGGACATGGGTCGGACACCTTTCACGCTGCAGAACCGGGGATGGTGGAGGCGCCGCGTGGCGGCGCCTCCCGGGGTGGCGGGCCTAGCCGTGGGCGAGGGGCAGGTACCAGCCGCCGCCCAGCTCGCCGGGCTCGAACAGGTCACTGCCGCACTTGCGGAACACCGCGGTCAGCAGCCGGTTGATCTCCGCAAGTTCCGCGTACGGGTCGCCGTCACGGTCGCCGAGCCACAGGCGCTCCCCAGGCTCGTCGTCACCCTGGAACACCTCGCCGGCCTCGTCAGGCCACAACCGCCCACCTGCGCCGGCGAGATCCCACAGGATGACGCGGTCCCGGGGGCCGTCGTCGCCGCCCGGATGGTCGACATAGGCCATGTCGGCGTCGGGGTAGCGGCGGTGGATGCAGATGATGGCCGCATCGAGGAGGACGGCGGCGGCATCGAGGAGGACGGCGGCGGCATCGCGAGGGCCGTCGTGACTGCGGGTCGGCTTGGGGCGCTGTGCGTCGCCGGTCGCCGGGTCTGCTTCGTTCGCCATGGGTTCCTCCGAGACGGCATGCGGGATTGGGGCCGGCTGGCCGCGGAGGATCTCATCGCATCCGCGGCCAGCCGGAGCACGAGCGGTCAGCTGTCCAGCCGGTCCGTCGCCGCGGCGCGGTCGCCGATCGGGACGGCCTGGACGCCCGGGTGAACGGCGATGTCCGCGAACCGTGCGGTCTTGATGGACCGCAGCGGCTCCGTCCAGGAGCTGCGCGGGTCGGCCGCGTCGCGGATGGCACCTTCGGTGGTGTACTCCACGGCGGCGTTGAGCCGACCGATCCGCACGATGACACCGACCCGCCACCGGCCCCGCGCGTTGATCGCCGCGACGTCGCCGACCTTGAGGGTGGGGCCGAACCGGAATCCGGCGGCCTGCAGCAGGTCCCGGTCGAAGTAGCACGCCACCAGGCGGATCAGGTCGTCGATGGGCGGCGCCGCGGTGGGGTTCTGACCGGCGTCGGAGGGCGTAGGGTTGGTCATTGGAAGCACCTTTCGCAGTGAGTGTTTCCGCAGCCCGGCTGGTGTTCCTGCACCCGCCGGGCGCCTCACTACAACTGTATAATAAATGGTATAGAGAAGTCCAGGGTCTGGCTGTCTTTTCTCATACCTTTTTCTGTACACTTCGGGGATGCCGCCGACTGAGCCCCGCCCGCCCCGCCCCGAGGTCGCTGAAGGCATGGCTGCTGCCCGCGACCGCGGTGTCCGGCTCGGGCGCCCGCCCGCAGCGCTGCCCGATGGCGCACCGCGAGCGGCGGAGCTCCGCGCCGCCGGCAACTCGCTGGCCCAGATCGCCGCGGCCCTCAACGCCGAACAAATCCCGACGCCATCCGGCCGCGGGCAGTGGACGAGGAGCAGCGTGCAATACGCGCTGACCCGCTACGACCAAGAGCACGCCGACGGGACATAGCCACGGCCGACGCTCCACAGCTCGCCGAAGCGAGCCGGATCGCCTACCGCCGCCGGCCAGCACGAGGCGCTGCGCCGGCCTACCCGTCGGTGCCGGCGCAGCCGACCCGTAGCGCCCTGGAACCCGAGTGGACGGACTCCCGCTGCGTTGCGGGAGCAAGTTATGGGCTCCTGTGCCAGGAGCGGCAGCCGACCGGGCGCGGTCAGCCGTTGAGCAGCGACGATGCGTCGTCGCTGGAGGAGCGGCCCCCTGGCCGCAAACGGTGTCGACAACGGTGGGCGGCAACCGTGGGCTGATGACCGAACAGCCATCGCCGAAGGACGTGGACGCGTCCACGCGGCCCGGACGCGGACGCGACCGACGCCATCTCTACCCCGGCCGTCCTCGCCGGATCGCCCCGACCTACACCGAGCAGGAGGTCGCCGACATCGCGTCGGCCGCCGCCGCCGCGGGGCTGACCCCGACCGGGTTCGTCGGCGAAGCCGGCCTAGCCGCCGCCCGCGGCGAGCAGCCGATGACGCTGGGCCGTGAGACCCTCGCGCAGCTGCAGGTTGAACTGTTCGACGCGCGGGTCGCGGTCGGGCGGATCGGCACCAACCTCAACCAGGGCATCGCGGCGCTGCACGCCACCGGCGACGTGCCGCCGTGGCTGGTGCGGGCCGCGGCCCTGTGCGAGCAGCGGATGCGGCGGGTCGATGGCGTGATCGCGCGGATCGACCGGGCCTTGCGATGATTCCCAAGATCGGCCGTGGCCGGCGGGTGTACGGGCTGCTGCGCTACCTGTACGGTCCGGGGCGACGCGAGGAGCACATCGATCCGCACCTGGTCGCCGCGTGGGACGGCGCCGGGCCGCTGGCGAACTTGGAGCCGTCGATCGGCCCAGGCGGCAAGCCGGACCTCCGCCAGCTCGTCGACCTGCTGGAGCAGCCGGTACGCCGCGGGGTCAACCCGCCGCGTCAACCGGTGTGGCACTGCTCGATCCGCACCCACCCGGAAGACCGGTGGCTCACCGACGAGCAGTGGGCCCGGATCGGCGCCGAGGTCATGGCCAAAGTCGGTCTCGCACCGCACGGCGACTCCCGCGCGGTGCGGTGGGTTGCCGTGCGGCACGCCCCAGACCACATCCACATCGTCGCGACCCTCGTGCGGCAGGACCGGCGCACCGAGTGGGCCCGCAACGACCGATGGCTCGCCCAGGCAGCATGCCGGGACCTGGAAGAACGCTACGGGCTGCACCGGGTCGGCCCCACCGACCGCACCGCCCACACCCGCCCGACCACCCGCGAGGTACACAAGGCCGCCCGAACCGGCCGACGCGAACGCCCCCGCGACCAGCTGCGCCGCCACGTCCGCCACGCCGCCGCAGTCGCCGACAGCCAGGAGCAGTTCTTCACCCTGCTGCACGACGCCGGCCTTCTCGTTCGAACCCGAACCAGTACCGTGCATCCCGGGCAGGTCACCGGCTACGCCGTTGCCCTGGCCGGCTACACCACCGCTGCGGGTCAACCCGTCTGGTACGGCGGCGGCAGGCTCGCACCCGACCTCACCCTGCCGCAGCTGCACCGCCGCTGGGGCCAAGCCCCCGGCTCGATCCCGCCGCCCCCACGCCTGGTCCAAGCCGAGCTGTACGAGCGAGCCGCCAGCGAGGTCAAAGCCGCGGCCGAACAGATCCGACAGGCGGGGGGCGACCCGGCCGCAGCGAGCGCCGCGGCAAGTGCGGCAGCCGACACACTCACCGTTGCGGCCCGCCTGCTGGAGGGAGAACGCCGCGGCCCGCTGCACCGCGCGGCCGAGGCCCTCGACCGGGCCACCCGCGAGCCGTACCGGCGACCGCTGCCATCAACCAGCCGCCGCGAAGCGCTGCGGTCGACGGCACGACTTCTACGGCTCGCTGGTGAGCTCGCTGACGACAACGCGGTGTTCGCCATGCTCCGGTTCATCCACACGATGTCGATGCTCGCCGACTCCCTCGCCGACCTGCGCGACACCCAACGCCGGCTGCACCAGGCACGCGCCGCCCGCACCGCCGCGCGGCTCCTCCGTTCCGCCGGCACCCGCAACAGCATGCCCGGCGGTCGCACCCCGGACGTGGCCGCAGCGCCTCCGTCAACACGGCCATCAACCGTGCCGCCAACGCGCCCCACCGACGCTCGACGTCAACCCGGGCCGGGCGTCGGCCACGGAAGATAGGGGAAAGGCTGATGGACTTCGGACAGGAGCAGCACCCGGACATCGCTGCGGAGATCACCCAACGCGCCGGCCAGGCGCTGGCGGTCCTCGGGACCCTCGGCGAGGCCACGGCCCGACTCGCCGCCGAACAGCGCCGCCGCAAACACGGGCGGGAGGAAGCCCAGGCGCAAGCGCAGCAGCGCCAGCAGGAACAGGCCGACAAGGTCCGCGAGCACAGCGACCGGCTCGCCGACTACGCCGCCCGGCAACGCGCGACGCACGACCGGCGCCTCATCAGCCAGACTCTCGACCCGAACTGGGTCGCCACAGCGGACCTGTACGACCTTGCCACCGTATGGCGGACCGCCCGCCTCCGCGAAACGCAGTTCCCCGAGGCGCGCGCTGCCGCGGAAACGGTCGAGGACCGGCTCAGGGACATGTATCCGCGGCCGATGCACCTGTACGACGAGGCCGTCCGCAACGGCACGCCCCGCAGCGACGCGATGCGCGCCGCAGCCGAGGAGATGGCCCATACCCCGGTCATGCGGCCGTACGGCCCGGGAACCCGAGCCGGCGCCCTCGGCGCCTCGGAGGTACCCGTCGTCGGCCAGGCCGGGTTCGGGACGGCGGTTGCCGACGAGCAGATCCACCTCGCCACCGGTGTCGACCCAGCCGAGTACCTCGCCGAGCTGCGCCGGCTCGGGCCCGGCGGCGACGCCGCCGCAGACGCACTCCGTGCTGCACTCCTCGAGCGCGCCGGCCGAGAGACTGCACACGGAGTCGCCGACGCGGCGACGCCCGACAACCCGGCCACGACGGGCTTCAACGAACACGCCGTCGACGGCCTGCCCGCCAACGCGACCAACATCGGCGACGCCAACCGCGACACCGCCGCCGCGCAACGCACCGCAGCACAGCTGGCCAGTGAGTGGTACCCCGACGGGCTGCACCACCCACACGCCATGCCACACGACGTCGCCCGCCGCTCGCCGGCCGCCGCCGCCCCCGCCAACACCGCGGGCCGCACGGCAGGACTGGCCCGATGACCGCCCCGACCAGCATCGAAACGACCGAGCAGGAGCAACACCCGCCGCTGTATCCCAATCTCGAAGCCTGGGTGATCGGCTACTTCACCCCAATGTTCCTGCACCGCATCCCCAGCAACCCCCGACTGCGGTGGTGTGCCGAGTGGTGGGACCACGCCGAAGCCATCGCCCGACTCACCCTCCTGTGGACCAGCTGGGAAGCCGCTCGCTGGCAACCCGAAGCCAAAGCCGGCTGGTGGCTCGACTTCGACCACCACCTACCAATCCTGATCGCCGCCGACGGCCCGTTCCGCAACTGCCGCCAACCCGAAGGCACCCGAGCCGGCAAGCACGAGCCACCCCCCGTTCCGGATATCTCTCCGGCACCGACGGATTGGTGGGACTAGCTCCTCGAAAGCGCAGCCACCCCACCTCTGCAAGACGACGCAACAAACAGATGCGTCATCCCAGACGGAAGGTACCCAGCATGGCCGACTCATCCGTGACTTTCCGCGACTTGCTCCGCGGCACGGCCCAAGCTCTGCCCACGACAGCTAGCCCGAACGATCCATCCGTCAACCGCGCACTCGTGCTGGCCGCACACGCGGCGACCGCAACCGCCGACGGCCCAGCCATTCAGGACTGGGCGGCCTACGGTGATGCCCTCCAGCATGCAATTGACGTGCTACACCCTGACATGAACGGTGAAGGAACCTTCGTCGATGACCTTCCCGTAGCCGGTCCTGACAAGATCGAACTTCGGTGCGCGGCTGTCGAGCTCGTCAGACATCTGGCCGACCTGCACGCAACGGCAGCTGCTGACGCGATCGATTGCAGTGAGCAAGGGGCTATCTGGTCGCAGGTGGCGCACTACCTTGCCGACGCGGCAGCTGAACTTGGGTTCGCCTTCGCATAAAGCCGATCTTGTCGGTATCAACCCGCGTCCGGCTTTAGCCGTTGGATATTTGTCGAGGCTGTCATTGAATCGCGTCCTTGCGGGACCCACGCAGGCCGTCGTCGTCGGCGCTCGGGGTCGTCTGTGACAGCGCCTGCGGGTCCAGTTCGACCAGGATTGGCAGGTGGTCGGAGAGGTCTCGGGCGGCCGGGGTGTCGATCACCTGGTAGCTGCGCAGCGCTGCCGGTCTGGTGGCCCAGAAGACGTCTTCGCGGCGGGCCCAGCCGCCGCGGTGGCCCCCGGTCGCCTGCCATGGCGCGCGTAGGGTCGGTGCGGCGTCGGCGAAGCCGCTGCGGTGTAGCAGTTGTGCGGGCCGTCGGTCGGCTACCCGTGGGGCTGCCGGGTCGTCGTGCCAGCGCACATGCCGTTCGATCCATGCCTCGGGCAGCGACGACCAGTCCGGGTCGGGATCGTAGCCGGGATCGGCGCCGAAGGAGTTCCAGTCGGCGGCCAAGAGGGTGGCGTCCGACAGCGATAGTTGCCCGGTCAGGGTGTACGCGTCGCGGAGTTGCTTGTCGGGGTCCCATGGTCCCAGGTGCGTGACCGCGACGGCGAGCGGAACCGCCGCGCCGACGTCGAGGCGGACGACACCTAGCCCGTGCCACAGCAGAAGGTCGTACGCCCGCTGCGACAAGAGGCTGTAGCCGGGGCGCCAGAGTATCGCGAGGTGGCAGTCGGAGTGCCTGGCCGGCACCGGGAAGTAGTCCATGCCGACGGCGTCGGCGATGCCGGTGACCAACTGGTTCAGTTCGGCACGAGTCGAGTCCTGCGAGTAGATCTCCTGTAGGCACAGCACGTCCGGTCGCAGGAACCGTAGGAGCTCGTGCTGCCCGCGTCGGGTCGGCGTCGACGACTTGCCGTACGACAGGAGATTCCAACTGACGGCGCGGATCAACGGTGCGCTCACGCGGTCCTCCCTGTGGGACTCATAGTGATGCCGGTTCGTGGAGTGTGGTGACGCAGGTTGTCGATGCCGCATCCTCGTCGGCGGCGTCCGGCCAGTACCTGCCGTTACCTGTCGGTGGCGGATTCCGATGCAGGGTGAGGTAGGAACGGCGCCGGGCCGGCTCGGCGTTGTCTGCGGGCGCGGATGGCCTGGTCCCAAGTCGCGACTGTGTTGGTTCCGGTGCTGGTCCAGGTACGGCTAGAGGCCCATCGAAACGCGGTTGCTCCGGCGTGGTGCCAGTTGGCTCCAGCAGAGAGGCGGAGGGCGTGGTGGAGGCCGTCGGGATCGGGAGCGATGCGGGCGGCGAACATGTCGTTGGGCAGGGCGCAGCTGGTGCCGACTGGTTGGGCGATGACGCTGCGTCCGTATGAGGCGGCGAGCAGGATGACGCCGGAGTTGAAGGTGGCTCGGTAGTTGCATACGACGTAGTTGGCGGCGCCGAAGACGGCAGGGATGGCGTGGTCAGGGACTTTATGCAGCTGGAGGATGACGTTCGGGGCGGTCCGGGCGGCGTGTTCGATGCGGCGGCGTTCGTCGTCGGTATGTGGTTCCCCGGCGACGAGCAGGATGTTGTCCGGGCCGGCGAGGGCGGCGGCGAAGGTGGTGATGAGTTCGGGGACTTGTTTGTAGCGGCGGATGAGCCCGAATGCGAGCCAGATCCTCGCGGTGGGCGGCAGTCCGAGGCGTTGCCGGGCGTCGCTCATGTCTATCGGCGGGGGGTAGATGCTCTGGTAGGAGCCGAGTGCGACGGTGGATGTGCGGCCTTCCAGCATGGGGTAGACCCGGTAGAGCTCCGGCAGCGCCGCGGGGGTTTCGACGGTGGCTCGGTCGATGAGGCGGCCGACGAGGTTGTGGGCGAGGGCGTCGAGCCGGGGGTAGGGCTGTTCGTGGGGGCGCAGGTTGTGCACGGTCCAGGTGACGGCGATGCCGTGGCGTTGTGCCCGGCGCAGGGTGGTGATGAACTGGCGGATGCCGTGCAGGGTGCGCAGGCGTCCTCGGCGCAGGTAGAGGCGTTGGAACCAGTGCAGATGGATGACGTCGAGGTGGTGGAGGTGCTGGTCGACCCAGGCCGGGAAGTGGGCGGGGTTGCCGGGGACGAGTTGGTGGGGCAGCAGGTGCGCGCCGGCGGCGGTGACGGCTTCGGTGAAGGCGTCGAGGACCGGGTTGATGGCGCTGTGGTGCGGGAATTGCGCGACGGTCGGGCCGGTGTCCCTGATGGCGTGCGCCTGCTGCCCCATGTGTCCTCCGTTTAGGTGAGTTGTGTCCAGTCGAGGTGGCGGGCGCCGAGGCTGCGGATGGTGGCGAGCAGGCCGAGCCGGTTGGCGCGCACGCTGGGGTTGTCGTCCATGACGAGGACGTCGGTGAAGAAAGTGTCGATCGGTTCGATGAGCGCGGCGGCGAGGTCGGCGAAGCGGCCGAGGTCGGCGGTGTCGCCGAGTTCGACCCGGGTCTTGGCGACCGCGTCGTGGAGTGCGAGTTCGGCGGGTTCCCGCAGTTCGGCCGGGTTGTAGCCGGTCGGTGTGCCGTCCGGGACGATCCGCAGGACGCGTTGGAACGCTTGCACGAGCCGGCCGAACGCCGGATCGGTGCTGCGCCGTTCAAGTTCCCTCAGCGTGGCGTCGGCGTGTGCGGGTGCGACGGCCAGGGGCAGAACGGCCTGGATCAGCCGGTGGTCGTGGCCAGCGTCGAGGAGCTGCTGTTCGTAGCGGCGCACGATGAACTCGGTCGCCGCGGCGACCACATCGTCGGCGGGGACTGGCTGCTGGTGTGCGGCGGCGCGCAACGCGTCGGGGACGGTGATCGCGGCCAGTCCCGGCTGGTGGCGCAGGATGCTCACGACACCGAGGGCGGCGCGGCGCATCCCGAACGGGTCGGAGCTGCCGGTGGGGGTCGCGCCGACGGCGAACAGCCCGGCGAGCAGGTCGAACCGGTCGGCCAGCGCGAGCAGCGCTCCCGGAGTGGTGGCCGGGGTCGCATCACCCGCGTGGCGGGGTAGTTCGGCCTCGAACACGGCCGTTGCGACCTGGGTGGGTTCCCCGGCTCGGAGGGCGTATTCGCGGCCCATGAGCCCGGCGAGGCTGGACAGTTCGGTGACCATCTGCGAGGCCAGGTCGAACTTCACCAGTGCCCCGGCCCGCGCGAGCGTCGCGCTGTCCTCGGCGGCCAACTCGACCTGCTCGGCGAGGGTCGCCGCGAGTGCGGCGATCCGGTCGGCACGGTCGGCCATCGAGCCGAGCCGGTCGGCGAACGTGAGCCGGCCGATCGCGGCCCGCAACTGCTCCAGCGGGATGGTCAGGTCGGCGCGCCAGAAGAACGCGGCGTCCTCGTAGCGGGCGCGGAGCACGGCTTCGTTGCCGGCGCGGACCTGGTCGATGTCGCAGCGGCCGTTGGCGACGGCGACGAAGGACGGCAGCAGCTGCCCGTCAGCGCCGCGGACCGGCAGGTAGCGCTGGTGTTTGCGCATGACGGTGGTGAGGATGTCGGCGGGCAGGTCGAGGTAGGCCGGGTCGAAGCTGCCGAGGACCGGGTTCGGGTCTTCGACCAGGTTGGTGACCTCGTCGAGGAGTTTCGCCTCGCCGTCGATGTCGACGGTCCCGCCGACCGTGGCGGCCAGCGCGGTGGCGGCGTCGATGATGGCGCGGCGGCGCACCGCGGCGTCGGCCGTGATGCTGTGCGCGGTGAGCGTGTCGAGGTACGCGTCGGCGGCCGGGATCTCGACGCGCGGCTGGTCCGCGGTGCGGTGCACGCTGGTGGTCCGTCCGGACGTCAGGTTGGCCACGGTGAACGGCACGACGTGTTCGCCGAGCAGCGCCACGATCCAGCGGATCGGCCGAGAGAACGACAGTCCAGGGGCGTTCCACCGCATGTTCTTCTCGGCCTGCAACCCGGCGACGATGCCGGGCAGCACGTCGGCCAGGACGGTCGCGGCGGTTCTGCCGGTGACGTGCTGCACGACCGCGACGTGGGTTACGCCGTCGACGTCGACCGGCTGGAGCTCGGCGACGTCGACACCTTTGCCGCGGGCGAAGCCCAGGGCCGCCTTGGTCGGCTGGCCGTCGGCGTCGTAGGCGGCCGACATGCGGGGGCCGCGGACCTGCCGGTCGTGGTCGTCCTCACGGGCGGCGACACCGGTGATGACCGCCGCGACCCGGCGCGGCGCGCCGTAGACGGTGATGTCGCCGTGGTCGAGGCGGGTTCCGGCGAGCGCTGCGGCCAGCGCGGCCTGGAGCGTTTCGGCGGTGCGGGCGACCTCCGCGGGCGGGAGTTCCTCCATGCCCATCTCGACCAGCACCGTGGACGGGCCGTCCACGACGGGGAGTTCGGCGGTGATCGCGGGGGCTATGGTCTGCGGGGCGAGGCCGAGCGGGTGGCCGGCCTCGTCGCGGCGGATGGTCCACAGTTTGGCGACCTCACCGGCCAGGCGGCGCATCCGGGCGAACGCGCGGGCACGTTCGGTCGGGGAGATCGCGCCGCGGGCGTCGAGGACGTTGAACGCGTGGCTGCACTTGAGCACGTAGCTGTTCGCCGGGATCGGCAGCCCGGCGTCGATCATCCGCTGGGCTTCGGCGGCGTAGGTGTCGAACAGGGTCTGGTTCGCGGCCATGTCGGCGTCGTCGAGGTAGTAGCGGCTCATTTCGTACTCGGCCTGGCCGAAGATCTCGCCGTAGCTGACCCCGTCGGCGTAGACGATGTCCTTGAAGTGGCTGACCCCTTGCAGGGCCATCAGGATGCGTTCCATGCCGTAGGTGATCTCGACCGACACCGGGTCCAGGTTCAGGCCGCCGGCCTGCTGGAAGTAGGTGAACTGGGTGATTTCGAGGCCGTCGAGCCACACCTCCCAGCCCAGTCCCCACGCGCCGAGCGCCGGGGAGGCCCAGTTGTCCTCCACGAACCGCACGTCGTGCGCGGCAACGTCCACGCCGAGGGCGGCGAGGCTGCCCAGATACAGGTCCTGCGCGTTGCCGGGTTCGGGTTTGAGGATGACCTGGAACTGGGTGTGGGTCTGAATCCGGTTCGGGTTCTGCCCGTAGCGGGCGTCGTCCGGACGCACGGACGGTTCGACGTAGGCGACCTTCCACGGCTCCGGGCCCAGCACCCGAAGGAACGTCGCCGGGTTCAGCGTGCCTGCTCCGACCTCGGTGTTCATCGGCTGCACGGTTAGACAGCCATGCCCAGCCCAGTACCTGGTCAGCGCGGACAGCGCGTCCTGCATGGATAGCATGTGAGGCCCCAAAGGCTCTTAGTTACAGCGGGTTGCCGCAACTACATGAAAAGAACAATTCGGCGCGGCGCGCCGGCAGCGATCCTACCGATCCGGCATGGCCACTCCCGGTACCGCCGGTGCGGCAGGCGCCCGTTCGGTGTCGGCCGGGCGCAGCTGCTGCACCAGCCCGCCGTCCAAGGGCAGGACCGCTCCGGTCGCCAGGTCGAAGCCGGGGCCGGCGAACCGCACGATCGCGTCGGCGACCTCCTCGACGGTGGCGTACCGGCCGCCGGGCACCAGCCGGACCAGCGCCTCGGCCATGGGTCCGTCAGCGGTGCTGCTGGCCGAGTCGGCGATCGGCCCGACCTGCACCGCCCGGGTCGTGACGCCCTGGCCTGCGTATTCCAGGGCGAAGCCGCGGGCGAGGCTCTCCACCCCGGCCTTCGCCGCGTCGTACCCGATCTTGTACCGGTGGGCCCTGGCCGCACCAAGCGAGCTGCAGAACGTGATCGATCCGGGGACGCCGAGCCGGATCACCACTTGCGCGAACGCCTGGGCCGCCGCGAACGCAGGATCGAGGTTGGCGGCGACGGCGGCACGGAACTGGTCGAGGGTGACGTAACCCAAGCGGGTGAGCTCACCGACGTCACCGGCGGCGACGAACACCTCGGCCCGGTCCGCGGCCACGAGATGGGGCTGCAGCAGCTCCCCAAACCGTGGAGCACGGCAGTCCTCCGCCACGGTGATGATCCCGGGTCCCGCGTCGATGGGCCGGGTATCGGCCAGCACGAGCCGGCCCGGTTCGGTCCGCAGCCGTGCGACCAGCGCTCGGCCGACGAACCCGTCCGCGCCGACCACGATCCTGACGATCATGCCGCCTCCGTCCCGATCCCAGCGGGCAGGACGATGCGTTGCAGGCCGACCCACCGCGGCACGAGCCGCATCTCGCGGACCTCGCCCCGGGTGGTGCTGCGCATCAGCGCGATCGTCTGGTCCTGGATGGCGCCGATCCTGTCCGGGTCGGCAATGACGGCTAGCCCCCGGCTGACCCGCCGGTGCGCCTCGGCCAGCCGCTCGGCTGGCGACGCCCGCCACCAGCGCCGGTCCGGGCCAGCGGCGTCGACCGACAGCGCGGAGTAGAAGTTCGGCAGCCGCAGCCACGGCCGCAGCACGATCCCGGTCGAGATCCGCACCGCACCCAGCTGCCGCAGCGCCTCCAGATCGGCGACCGCCCGATGCGCCACGCCGATCTGCGCGGCGTCGTCGATCGCGACCAACAGATCCACGTCCGACGACGCGCAGGGCTGCTTCACCGACAGCGGCGATTGCGACCCCTCCAGGAACACCGGCAGCCCATGCCGGGCCATGACCTCAGCGACCACGTCCAAGACGTCCAGGCCGACCACCCGCTCGACGGGTTCCACCGCGATGACGCACTCGAACGGTCCGATCCGAGTCACCCGGTAGTGGCTCGGGTCGGCGTACAGGGTCGCGTCGAAGGCGTGGAAGTCCTGCGCCATGCGCACCACGTCACCCAGCGGCCATGCCGCCTCGGTCGCCCGGTGCAACGCCACCCGCCGCTGCTGCGCCGACAGCGGCACCTCGAAGTGGTCCACGACCGCGGCCGGACGGCCCTGCTCGGCCGGGGCCCGCACGTCGAGGATCGTCGAGCCGTCCAACCCGTCCGCGGCCACCGAATACCCGCACCCGGGCGGGATCGACATGATGTCACCCGACCGGCACGACCGATAGTCCGGGCCGCCCGGCTGAAACAATGCGACCGAGACGACCCCCGACACGACGACGAGCAGATGACTGTCGCGCGGATCGCACAGCAGCTCGGTCCGCCTCCCAGCGGGAATCCGGGTGCCGCCGAAGGTGCCGGCCGCGTCGAGCGGCCAGCGACCGGCGTGGACCGGCGGCGGGATCATCGCCGCCCCGTTCGTGCGAGCCGGTCCAGGAACGCGATCCCGGCCAGGACTCGCTCAGCGCTGGCCGACGACGCCAGCTCCAGCACCAGCGGCATCGACGGTGCGCGCCGCGCCAGGATCGGGGAGAAGTCGTAGTAGCCCTCCCCGGGGGGGCGATGGTCGTCGACGCCGCCGCAGTCGTGCAGATGCATCCCAGCGAGCAGCTGCAGCGCGGCGTCCGCGGCGCCGTTGTCCCACACGCCGAGATGGCGCTGCGCGGCCTCATGGCCGGTGTCGTGCCAGTAACCCAGCGCCGGGGACCGGAACTCCTCCGCCAGCGCCACCACCCCGGCCGGGCTCGGCGCCTGATCATGTCGGTAGCGGTTCTCCAGGCATACCACCACGTCCTCGCCAGCCTCCGTCAGCAGCCGCTCCACGGTGCTGCGCAGCCGGTCCCGGACCGCCGTGGCGGCCTGCTCGACACCCTGCAGGTACGCGCCGCGCGCCTGCCGCGCTGCCCGACACTGCGGGCCGCCGGCATCGACCGCGTCGACCAGGGCGGTGAACAGCTCCCGCCGCTGGTAGCTGCCCAGGTGATACACCACATGCCGGATGCCGGCCTGCCGGGCGAACCGGATCGAGTCCACGGCATACGACACCGCCGCCGCCCGCCGCTGCGGATCATCGTCGAGGAACCAGTCACCCGGGTACTGACGGCTGGCGTCTGACCCGTCGGGGCACGGAGCGTGGACACTCACCGCCGTCAACCCGGACCCGGCGCCCTCGTCCCGCCACCAGTCGACGTCCGGACCGCTCATCCCGCACAGCTCGACCGCCGACACACCCAGCTCACGCACGCGCCGCACCGCAGCGCGGAAGCCGAGCTCGTGCACGCACCACCGCAACGACATCGCCCACACCAGATCACCGGCGACCCCGTTCGCAGCCGGAACGGCGGATGCGTCCGGTGGGGTCGCTGCTCGCGGTGCATGCGGTGCTCGCGCGAAGCGCGCTACCTGCTCGGTCATGGTCGAGCCTCCAATCGTGGCCAGTTGAACCCTGTCGACAATTCCGGGCCGAGCGATGCGTTACGCCCTGCCTTCCGCCGTGCTCCCGCCGGTTCCGGACGCTCGGCGGCGGGCCGCCGAGCGTCGTCGCACAGCCGTTGTAGCCCAGTGCGGCCGGTCCTGGCGGCCGAAGCGGCGCCGGTCCTGGACCCACACGCGGGACGGCGTTTCGCCTTGATGCCACCAGCCGAGAAACTCCCGCCTAGCGGCCGAGACATGTGTGGTGAACGATCCGCGCGGGCGTTGCAACGCCTCGGCGGCGCGGCCATAGTCGTCGTGGACGGCCAACGCCAGCAGCAGGCGCTGATAGGTCGGGGTCAGCAGCGGCCAGATCTGGGCCAGGGCGAGCCGGTCGACCACCCGGTCTTCCGGGCTGGGTGTCGCGCGGGTCTGCGGCCACCAATACCGCCAGAAGTTGACCATTGTGGCGTCACCGTCGATCACCCCCGCCCGCCCGATGCCGTGCGTGCGCCACTCGTCCTCCACCCGTGCCCGCAGACCGTTCCACCCTGCCCGGATCAGGTCACCCGAGCGAGGTGCCTCGTCGGCGGCATACAGGCACTCCACGATGGCCGACCACGCCGTTTCGAGCCGCTCCGCGAACGGCAGACTCTGATGAAACACATCCCGGGACACCGCCGCTCTCGCCAGCCGATTGATCCCGCCCAGCGTGTAGCCGTGCCGCAGGTCGACGTCGCCCGGCGGAACCGACGGCAGCGCACCCCCCATCCGCGGCCCAGGCTCGCCCGCGATCCGGTCAGCGGCAGCAGCACCCGGCTCCCGCTTGCACGCAGAACGCCCCATGCCCGCTACAGCCTCCGCGCCGGCCGTTGCCGCGTCGAAGGCCAGGCTGTCCGATGATCCCGCCCGCGTGATCTGGCCCATCACTGCGGGCCGATCATGCGAGGGAGTCGGACGGCCCAAGTCTCGCCGGAACCGTCGGGGAAACGCTGGAGCCGCGGGAGGCCGTTGTCGGGGTCGCAGCGTGCACTGTGCAGCACGTCGGTACGGATGCGAGGAACACCATTGCGGGTGTCGGTGTGCGTGATGACGGCGAGGCGCCCGGTGGTGGTGAACCACAAGTCGATGCTCACCGGCGTGCCGTCGCCGAAACGGGCGCCGATCATCGGCTCGCCCAGGCCGGCGCCGCCCTGGCCGAGGATCGTGCTGCTAGGCAACGTCGCGAGGAGGCGCAGGACCGCCCGCCGCTGCGGCGCATCGAGGACGCGCAGGCTGGCCAGGTCGGCCACGACCGCGGCCTGCATGGCGGCGGAGCTGCCTGACCCGGCGGTCGCCTCCGTGACGGCGGCGGCGAGCGCGCGCGGGTCGTCGGGCAGCGGCTCAGCGATGCCGGCCAACAACTGCCCGGCGGTGAAGACGGTTCGGGTCCAACCCCCGCCGGAGGTGCTCGTACCGAAACGCGAGTGTTCTAGGAGCAACCCCGAACCGTCAGGGTGCAGCACCCTGACGACGGTGACGGTGCCGACCCGGTCACCGTCGGCGCCGAATGTGGTGCGGCGCAGGGTGGTGCAGCTGTCGGCGCCGGCCTGCTGATCGGCGCTGGTGGCCGTCGAGTGCTGGGCGAGGTCGAGAAGCAACGCGGGCGCGGTCAGGTACGTCCGTGGCGGGAGGATGCTCAACGCCATCCGCTGCTGGAATGGTCGTCCCGGCGTGATGCTGACGGGTACCGCAGCGAGGATCGTCATGGCCAGACACGCCGCGCTCACCCGGACCACGGTCCCGGGCCTGATCCAGTGGCCACGACGTCCGGCGGCCAGGCGGGGCGATCGTCGGATGTTCATCGATGCTCACTGGGCCTGGTGGTGGGCGAGCCGAGGAGCCGGGCGCAGCGCTGCCGGTGCAAGACCCGTTCGGCAGCGCCGACGGTGAGGTACCGGCGGTAGGCGGCGTGGAGCGGGCTGTGAGGATCAGCGAGAGACAGGTCGGCCTCGGCGATGAGGTGATCGGCTTCCCTGATGCGTTGGCAGGCGGTGAGCATGCCAGCCAGGCGCAACGCCAGCAGCTGCGATGCCGGACTGGTGCAACTGTGCCCGGCTGTCCAGGCCCGCCAGACAGCGGTTGCCTGCCGGACAGCGTCGCCACAGCAGCCGACGGCATGGAGTCGCGCTGCGCGGGCGAGCCGGGCCTGGAGCAGCACGTCGCTGTCGTACTCGAGGAATGTCCGCGACGGCGCCCCATGTGCGGCGTCAGGTGCGGCGAACCGGCTTGCCAGCGCATCGCCGCCCACCGCGACCTGAGGGTGCCGGATAAGGGTGAGACGTTGCTGCACCAAACGTCGTGTCGCAGCGTGGTCCGGGGTGCGGGGCGGGATCACGGGCGGACCCCCTGCGGCTGTGGACCGGTGACCGGCTGACCGGCGTGTTGTGCGGGCCTGGTATTGCGGTTGTGGGCGGGGGCGCGCGGCGCGGACGGGGTTCGGGCGATCACCGCGTATCCGGCGGCCTCCGCCGGGTCGGCGAGCGGCTCGCTGTCGGTGTTGAGGTCGGGCCGCCAGTGGCTGATGGGTACCAGGCCGGGCGGGACCAGGGTGAGGCCGTCGACGAGTCCGGCGACCTGGTTGAAGGTGCGGGCTTGGAAGGTCCCGTGCTGGCCGGGCGGCAGCGCGTCGAGCTTCGCGCGAACCTCGGCGGGCAGCGGGTCGAAGGTGGTGTGCGAAATCGCGACGTAACTGCCTGGCGGCAACCCGTCGAGCAGGGCCCGGACGAGCTCGGCCGGGCGCTCGTCGTCGGGGATGAAATGCAGCACGGCCAACATCAGCAAACCGACGGGTCGGTCGTGGTCGAGGCCGCGCAGCGCGGAGCTGGTGAGGATGCCCTCGGGGTCGCGGAGGTCGGCTTCGAGGTAGTCAACGGGAGCGCAGCCCTCGCCGGCGGTGAGCAAGGCACGGGCGTGGACCATCACGTTCGGGTCGTGGTCGACGTAGACGACGCGGGTGCCCGGCGCGTACTGGTGCGCGATGTCGTGCACGTTCGGTGCTTTGGGGATGCCGACACCGATGTCGACAAGCTGGCGGATACCGGCCTCGGCGACGAGGTACCGTACGCAACGAGGCATACAACGGCGCAGCTCCTGAACCGCGACACGGATATCCGGGAACGCTTCCGCGAGGGCCGCGGCGGAGGCACGGTCATCGTGGAAGTTGTCTTTGCCGCCGAGCAGGAAGTCGTAGCGGGACGCGGTACGGGGACCGTCCGGCAGGACGTACGGGCCGGCGGGCTGGTCTGGCCTGAAGGAAGTCATGGTGTGTCCTGGAAGACGGCGACGCGGAACAAGATGGTATCGGTGTGCGCCGGGATGCCCTGGAGGGCCAACGCGATTGGCACGTCGATGTGTTCGTGTTCGGTGAGGCAGGGGTCGGTGGCGTGGTAGGCGGTGCGGTGGCGGTCGCTGCGGTGGAGGAATCCGCGGTTGGCGCGCTGCCATCGCCGTTCGCGTTCCTCAGCGCCGGCGCTGATTCCTGTGGTGGTGTCGTGGGCGCCGTAGGTGATCGAGGCCCGTGTCATGACGGCGACGGCCTGTTCGTGCTGGTGGCAGTCGCCGAGATGGTGCACGAGGCCGGTGCCGGCGATCAGGCCGGTCAGCCGCTGCTCGGGGTCGGCCGGATCGAGGTGTTCCAGGGTGTCGTGCCAGGCCGCGATGGCATGTTCGCGGGCTTCGTCGCAGTGCCCGGCGGCGTGCAGCGCAGCGGCCAGCTCGAACTGGGCGCTGATGGCGGCGGGAGCGTCGCCGCGGTCGACGCAGTGCTCGATGGCCTCGGCGGCGGCTGCGATCGCCTCCGCGTGCTCGCCGTGCAGTGTCGCCGCGCGCACGAACATGGAAATGAGCGCGGTCCAGCCGGTGGTGCGGTCGGGGTCGAGGAGATCGGCGGCGTGTCGGGCGTAGCGGCCCCACGGCAGGACGGACTCGTCGGGTTCGTCCGGGAAGTGTTCCACGGCGTTGGTGAGGTGACACAGGGCCACCTTGGCCAGACCCGACGATGGTGGGCTGGTCGCGGGGTCGTTTGCGGCGAGGTGCTGCCGGACGGCGGTCACCGCCTCGTCGAGGCGTTGCTGGTCGTACAGCTGCATGATGTGGCGCAGCGCCCGCTCGTGCGGGATGTTTGCTGCGGCGGCGAGGTTCCGGGTGCACCGTTCGTGGGCGCAGGCCGTATCGGGGTGGAACGTGCCGGTGTGGTCGAGCATGGTCAGCAGCGAGTCCTCGAATACCACCAGCCAGGCGGCCAGAACCTCGTTTTGGTCGTTGAAGTACGCACCGTCGAACGCCGAGTCGTAGCTGAGGGTGTCGAGGTCGTGGTGGCGGTGGCAGCCGTCGAACATCGCGGAGACGGTCATGAAGTGCGTGACGCCGGTGACGTCGCGGTCGGTGTCGACCGCTGCGTAGGCGGTGAGCGCGGCGGCGGCCTCGGTGAGCGCGTCGTCGCAGAACCCGGCGCGATGCAGCCGCTGCGCCAGCTGCAGCCGGACGGCGACGACGTCGGCGACCCCGCCGCGGCCGGTGAGCGCGGCGACGGCGGCGCGGCATGCGTCGATCCCGGTCTGTGCGTAGCCGTGCCGGTCGGCGACGGCGAGGACGAGCCGCGTCGCGACGGTGATGTGCTCGACGCTGCTGCCGGGAACGGCGAGGGTGCCGCGGTGGGCGTATCCCGCCCAGGCCGCAGCATCGGCGTTGTGTTGCGTGTCGGCCTCGGGGAAGAGCACGAACCGGGACGCAATCCTGATCAGCGCGACGTCGGGTTCGGCGGCTGCCGGGTCACACCTGGACAGCAGCGCGGCGTAAAATCGAGCGCCGAGCGCGTTGCCGCGGGCGGACGGGCAGTCCAGCCGGGTGCACGGTTCTCCGGCGTGGTGCTGTTGGGCGTGGGCTTGGAATGACGGCGGCAGGATGCTGAGCAGGTCGTCGCAGTCGGCCCCGAACGACAGCAGCGCCACGGCCTCCACTACGGCTGGATGACCGCCGAGCCGGGCCGCGAGTGCTGTGGCGGCGTCGTGGCGGTGGCAGGATTCCAGCGCCATGTAGACGTTGAGAGTGGCGCTGATGTCGTCTGACGTGGCTTCCGGGCTGGCGTCGAAGGTCGGTTCGATCGCGGCGAGCCCTTCGTCGGCGGCCTCGGCGCAGCGGCCGATCGCCAGCAGTTCCGAGGCCAGCCAGCAGTGCCGCTGCCGGGCGCGGGTGGTGTCGCCGCGCGCGGCGGCGACCTGGATCGCCTCACGCCGCACGACCAGCGCGTCCTCACGCAGGCCGGCCCACAGCAGCGTATGGGTGAGTACGTCCACACCCACCTGCAGCGTGTCCAGATCGGGACCGGCTGCGTGCAGCTGGTGCGCGGCGGCGTAGGCCCAGCGGGCCCACGCCAGCGGCTCGGGGACGGCGGCCGGGTCGGCGTTGACCGCCTTGACGTACCAGCCGACCGCGTCGACGAGGTCCTCGTGCGGGGTGGCGGTCTGCGGGTTTTCGTGCCGCAGGTAGGTCTTCACCATGAGCGACGCGGCCTCGGCGGCCCGGCCGCTGTCGAGCAGCTGCTCGGCCCGGGCGAGGGCACGGCGGCCGGTCAGCTGGAGCCGCACCGGGCGGCGGGAGCGGGCCATCAACGCACCCCGTCCTGGCCGGTTGTGGCCGTTGCCGTGGAGTTCTGGCGGGTGCAGACCGGACGATGCTGGATGATCGTCACGGGAATCGTGACGGCGAACGCGTTGTAGCCGGCCTTCGTTGGATCAGCGTCGCTCGGCGGGGTGAACTGGGCCGCGCTGCGAACGGCGACGGCCTCATCGAACCGGTGGCAGGCGATGAGCATGGTGACGAACTGCAACATGATCCACAGCGTGTCGAGGCTGGCCGGGTCGTGGCGGCTGATCCACGCTTGCCAGGCGCCCCGGGCCTGCCGGATGGCGTCGTCGCAGCGGCCGGCGGCGTGAAGCTGGTAGGCCAGCTCGATCCGCTGGGTCAGGTGGGCGTCGATGTTGCCGTGGTCGAGGTGCACCTGGATCAGGTCCCGGCGGACGCGGTTGGCGTCGTCGAACCGGCCGCGGACGTACAGCACGGCGGCCAGGTTGTCCATCGCCATGAGGGTGGTGACATGGTCCGGTCCGTAGCGGGCGCGTGCCGCCCGGTGTGCGTAGCTGGCCCAGGCCACGTCGTCGGGCACGAGGCCCGGGGTCGGTTCGGCGAGCCGCGAGTACCGCATCGCCGCATCGATGAGCAACTCGTCCGGTGGCGCTGTGGCCGGATCGAGCCCGCGGAGAACTTCGGCCAGCACCGCGGCGGCCGGTCCGTCTGCGTCGATGTCAGCGAGCAGCCCAGCAAAGATGATGCTGTCGTCCCGGTCACTCTGCTCAGCGGTGGTCATGCGCGCACACCATCCCCGTAGGCGTTGCGCTAGACGGTGAACCAAGCCGATCCGCAGCGGGCGCTTCGTTCGAACAGTCGGCGAGGTGGTGGGCGGGTGTGAAGGTCCGCGAGCGCGGCCGTGCCCGCGGATCGTCGTTCGGGGCGTGGGCCGCCGCCGCACCATGCGTCGCGTTATCGCCGCCCGTTGCCGGCACGGGGGTGGTCGGGTCGGCGACCATGCGGGCGTACAGGTCGTCGTCCATCCAGCCGAAGAACTGCCGAGTCAGGCAGCCGGGGCAGGCGCGGGGCTGGTCCAGGAAGGCGCAGGCGACGTTGCTGGTCAGGGTGAGTCCGACCCCGCGGCCGTTGCCGGCGTAGATGTTCGCGGTCAGACTGGCCTGCTGTACGGGGCATGGCCAAGGCGTCGCGCAAGTGGCGCAGCACCAGTCCGGTTGCCGCGGCTGATGCGCCGCCATCAACTGCACGGAGGTGGGATCGGTACGGGAGATCGGCAGCAGCAGCACCGTCGACGGCACCGTGTGCTCCTCGTCGGCTGTGCCCAGCGGACCTCTGCCGGCGGGTGCCGGTGCCGGGATGAGGGTGGTGTGACCGGCGATGATCCGCACGGACAGGGCGGTGTCTGCGCCGGGCAGCACTCCGAGCAGCGCTGCGGCGACCCTGCCGTCGCCGATCGCGTCCGCGACCTCGCGGGCGATCTGCCGTTCGCCGTCCGGCGTCTGGTCACTGCCGGCCGAGAGCGCCTCGATCGGGACGGCGTACTGCATCGTCACCGAGATGGCGGCGACCACCTCGCGGGCGGCTTGGGCGGTCATGGCGAGTCGCTCCGTTCGTGCGAGTTGATGGGATGCGGGACGTACTGCCGCCCGTGCCGGTCCGGCCGGCGACCGGCCTGCTGCCCGGTGGCGGTCCTCGCCGTGCAGGGTTGCGGCGCGTCGCACGACGGCCCGGCGCGGCGGGCGGGTCATGTCCATGCGCACCGTCATGTCCGGCACCCGTCCTGCGGGAGCGACGCCGCGGCACCGGGCGCCGATGGTGTGAGCTGCCCCGCCGAGCCGGGCGCGGACCTGGCGGCTGGACATGCCGGGTGGTCGCAAACCTGACCGGGATGCCAGGTGGCGGCGTGCTCGACTGGCTCCTGTTGCCACGCCGCGGCCAGGTGCGCGTAGCCGGGGATGCTGCGCAGGTCACCGCGGACGTTTTCCGGTGTGGTCGGGGCAGCGGTGTGGGCGGCCAGGTCGTGCTGGTGGCAGCCGTGCTGGATCGCGGCGACCGACCGCAGCAGCGCCGCCGCGTCACCGTCGAGGATCGGCTGGCGTTCGGTGATCACTTCGAGCAGGGCGGCGGCTTCGTGCAGTGCCTGCTGGCATTGCCCGGCGTCGTGCAGTGTCCGGGCGAGATGCAGCCGGTGTAGATCGGTGCTGCTGCGGTCAGCGGGGAGCAACGCGATGTGTTCCCGTTCGATCAGGATCGCCGCGGCCCGGTCGCCGGCCACGTCGAGCGCGTTGGCGTAGGTCTCCACCGCAATAGCGATGCGGAGGTGACCGGTCGGGAAGACACGGCGGCTGTTGCGGTACGCATATCGCGCCCACGGCAGCACCGCATCCACGTCGCTCCCGTCGGCTGTCGCGGCGTAGACGATGGCCGCCTCGACCAGGCACTCCTCCGGCCGGACCGTCTCCGGATCGAACGGGGACAGCGCATCGGCGAGCAGTTGCCCGGCTGGGTCTGGACGATTCTGCGCGAGGTGGTCTTCCGCGGTTTCCACCGCTGCCCAGATCCCGGCCCGGACCCGGTGGTCGAACCGCCCGCCGGCTCGGTGGTCGGGCTCGGCGCCGGGGCGTTTGCGGCTGCCGCCGCGGGGCCGCATCGTGACCTGCGCCAGGACGAGGGCCTGATGCACGGTGCCGTAGCCGCAGTGCAGGTCGACGGCGATCCCGCGAACCGACCGGCCGTCGCGGTAGCGGGCGGCGATATCAGCACTAACCTCGTCGGAGCGCCACCATCCGCGTTCCCGTGCGGCGGGGGCCGGCTGGGGTCTGCTGGTGGCTGTGTCAGTCGTCATGGTGGTCGTTTCCGTTGGTCGTCGGACAGTCGGGTCGGTGCGGTGGACGTTCGCTGGTGAACCCGAACCCCTCTGGCTCGCTGGCAGTGGTGCCAGTGCGGCGAGGCGGGTGCCCGGAGCCGCGGTGCGGGTCTGCGCGGATGCCGGTCATGAGTTGGTCGGCGAGGCAGCCGGGGCAGCGGTCTGGCTGGTCGTGCATGAGCTGGATCAGGCAGTGGTCGAGGAGCAGCCCGACGCCGGCCCGGCCGCCACTGTTGACAGCGGCTCGGAGTTGGGCGCGGCGCGTCTGGCAAGGCCACACCTGGCCGCATACACGGCACAGCCAGGTCGGCCGGACCGGCTCGTGGTCCCACCACTGCGGTGGCCACCACCCCTGGCTCGTTGCGCTGTCAGGCGCAGCTCGCTGGATGGGCAGCAGCAGCAGCGGCAGCGGTGCTTCCGGCGGCGTGCTTGGCGCTGCTGTCGCCCGGTTCACCGGCGGCGATGTCATGTCCGGTAGGGGGCCTCCGGTGGTGACGACCCCGTCGAGGACGCGCACGGTTCCACCGGCGGGCTGCCATGCCGGCAGGGCCTCATCGAGGGCGTCGGTGATCCGGCCGGTGGTGATGGCGGTGAAGAAGTAGCCGGCGACGTGCTGTGCGACGTCGGCCGTCGCAGCTGGGGCGAGGTCGTGGGCTATCGCCCAGGCCGCGGCTGGGACCTCGAAGAGCAGCGTGACCGCGACCGACACGGTGGTCTGGGGTGGAACGGCGGCGTTCACGCCTACAGCTCCCTTGCGAGGCAGTCCAGCGGTCGCCCGCGGCCGTGGCCGGACCTGTGGAGGTCGGGGCGGTCAGCCGCTCGGGCGAGCGGGGAGGAGCGCGCGGGCGCAAGGTCGAGATCGTGGTTGGTGGCCATGGCGTCCTCCGGCGTCGTCTGCGGTCTGGCGGTGCAGGGGTTCGGCCCGTCCGGCTCGGATCTGGCGGCCGGGCCGGACCCCTGCATGTGCGCTGGTGCGTTGGTCGAGGGTGGTATCCGACATGCGGTGGTTCGGCACGGGCGCCGAAACACACGCGTAGTGCTGTTGTTCTCGTCAAGCCCGGCCCGCGGCTGTGGGCTCGGTGCCGGGCGCGGCGAGGGGTGCGGGGTGGTCCGGCATCCCTGGGAGGCTCGGAGCCGAACCACCCCGCGTGGACGGCGGGCAACACTCGGCGGTGGAGGCGCACCGCCGCCCGTCCGGAGCCCGGCCGCTGCCGGTCGGCAGTCCGGCCGGGCATCCAGTGCTGACCTTGCGGCGCTGCCTCCCGCGACGAGACCGGTTGCCTGGTCGCAGACGAAGGCTGCACAGCGCCCCCGCCGCTGAACCCGTGACCGTTGGCGCTACGGCTATCCGTAGACCGCTACGGCCGCTTCAGCGACGAGCTCATCGGTGGCCTCGATGATCTCCCGCACGCCCGAGTAGCCCTCGCCGACGCGTTGGACCATCTCGGTGAGCAGCGCGGGGATGTCGAGACCGGAGCCGTCGAGGTATAGCTCCGACACCAGGTCCAGGGCACGAACCATGCCGCCGAGCGCGTCGGTCTGCCAGTCCGGCTTGGTGAACCCGGTTAGAACGCTGCTCAACCGGCCGCGGACCCTGGCGATGACCCGGTCGTCGGTCGGCGGGAAGGTCCGCACCTTGGTCCCGACGATCCGGCGGCGTACGGCTTCCCGGACCAGGTCCCCGGCGACCAGCCCGGCCAGGGTCCGTTCGTAGGCGGCGACGGCGAGCTCCCGGATCGCGTCGCGGACCTTCAGGTACTGATGTTCCGCGTCGTGCGCGGCCGGTGGGGGCCGGTGCGCCTGCAGAACCCGCAGGGCCCAGTCGGCGACCGGGTCGCCGGTCAGCTGCCACGTCCGCACCAGCACGGACCCGTAGACGATCTGCACATGGGCTGTCGGGGCGGCCAGGTCGGCGAGGATCGCACCGGCCAGCGCCATGGACAGAGCCCGGTGATGGGCGAGCGGCTCGCCGGCCTCGTTGTGGGTCAGGAAGTACAGCTCCACCCGCAGCGGGTGCCGGATCGTGGCTGCGGGTTCGCCGAGTGCCCGAGTCATCGTCGCTCACCGCATCGTCCCGAACGCCGTCCCGGGCGGCGTCTCAAGGACGTCGGCGGGCACAGTCCGGCCCACGTCCCTCAGCCGCCGGTGGACGCCGCCGTAGCCGGTCACACCATGCAGCACGGCGGTGTCGACGGCGGCGTGCATCGTGTAGTTCGGGTCGCAAACGTTACCGGGCGCGGCCCGGCCGGCCTGCGAGACGAGCTGGTAGGCGTCCAGGACGTCCAGTCCGGTCAGCTGCGCGGCCCACAGGACCAGGTCGTGGTAGCCGCCGCGGAAGGCGTCTTCTAGGGGCCGGGCCACGCCGATCGAGATCAGCTGATGGTCGGTCTCGATGCGCGGCACCGGCGTCAGCGTGTCCTTGAGGACCTCGACGACGACGGTGACGTGCATCGCCGTCTCCACCGCGACCCCGCACACCTCGCCCTGCCCCTGCCGGGCGTGGCCGTCGCCGAGGGAGAACATTGCACCCGGCACGTTAACCGGCAGATAGAGTGTGGTCCCGGCCCGCAGTTCCGGGGTGTCGAGGTTCCCGCCGTGCAGGTCGGGCACGATGCTGGAGCGGACCTCGCCGCCGGGTGGGGCGACCCCGACGGTGCCGAGCATCGGATCGAGGGGCAGTTCCACCGTGTAGTCGCTGTGCCGGGCTCGGTAGCGCACGATGCCGGCCGTGGTGTCGATGTCGTACTGCCAGACGCGTTCCGGCAGCGGCTCGTGCAGCATCGCCGTGGCGTGCGTGCGGGTCAGGGCGCCGAAGTGCGGGAAGACCGCGGACATGCCCCAGTCGCGGGCCGGTCGGATCGCCGCGAAGTGCAGCGCGAGGGTGTCGCCGGGCATCGCGCCGGGCACCTGGAATGGGCCGGTGACGGGGTTGAACCGGCCCTGGCACACCTTGGACGGCAGGTCGTCGATGGACAGCACCGCACCGCCGAAGCAGTCCTCCGTGCTGGTGAGCAGCACCTGACCGGGCAGCACCTCTGCGATCGGGTCCCGCCCGCCGAACACATAGGTCAGATCCGGCTCCGTCATCAGGTGCTCGACAACCGTCGGACCGGTCACCGTGCTGTGCCCGGCGGTGGTCATGCCGCCTCCTTCGACGCCGACGTGCTCATCCCCGACAGCGTCGGGCGGCGCCCGGCCGCGTACAGGCCGATCAGGACGAGGACACCGATGACGATCCAGATCAGCGCGAGGCGCTGCGCGGCGACGTTGGCGTTGATCACTACGTACATGAGGACCGCGAACCCGGCCGCCGGCAGTAGCAGATGCGCCCACAGGTTCCGCGACTTGTTCCGGACCATGTAGTGCCAGACCACGGCGACGTGCAGGACCAGGAACGCGCACAGCGCCCCGAAGTTGATCAGCGATGAGAGCAGTTCGATGCCGTCGGACCGCCAGGCCATGTACAGACCGATCGCCACGGACAGCACGGCGGTCAGCACGATCGCGTTCGCGGGGACGCCGTGCTTGATCGACACCTTGCGCAGGAACTTCGGCAGCTGCCGGTCCCGTGCCATCGCGAACAGCAGCCGCGACGTGGCGACCTGCGCGACCATCGAGTTCGCTACACCCCACGCGATAGCCGTCGCGACCGCGGTCAGCACCTTGAGCCAGGCACCACCCGCGACCGCAGCCGCGTCATAGAACGCCACCCCGTTCGGGTCGCCGTTGGCCAGCAGCCCGGCCGGGTCCGGGACCAGCAGCGACGCGGCCCAGGTCTGCGCGATGAACAGCAGCCCGGCCAGGCCGAGGGCGGCGATCATCGCCTTGCCGATCTGCCCGGCGCCGCCGCGGTTCTCCTCCGCGAGCATGCTGATGCCGTCGAAGCCGAGGAACGACAGCACCGCCACCGACACCGACCCGAACACCACCACCGCGCTGAACGTCGCCGGGTTGTACAACGGTGCGAACACCGAGCCGTGGCCCTTGCCCTCCAGCAGGGCGATCCCGGCGGCGACCAGGAAGATGACCAGCACGACCGCTTCCAGGGCCAGCATGACCATCGTGAAACGGGCGGTCATCTTGATCCCGCGGACGTTGACGAACGAGTTGAACGCCACGAACCCGATCAGCCACGCCCACACCGGGACAGCGGGGACGGTGGCGTTCATCGCCACCGACGCGATCAGATACAGCAGACTCGGCACCAGCAGGTAATCCAGCAGGATCGCCCACCCGGCCAGGAACCCCACCGGCGGCGCGATGCCCCGGCCCGCGTAGTTGTAGACGCTCCCTGCGAGGGGGAACGCCTTCACCATCTGGGCGTAGGACGCCGCCGTGAACAGCATCGCGATCATGCCGACCACGTACGCCAAGGCCACCATGCCGCCGGACGAGGCGTAGACGGAGCCGAAGATGCCCATCGGGGCAATCGGCACCATGAACACCAGCCCGTACACCACGAGGTCGCGGAACCCGAGGGTCCGCCGCAACTCCGGCCGGTACCCACTGCCCTGCACCGGCGCCCCGTCCGCCGGCACCGGTACTCGCTGTGTTGTACTCACGTCGCTTGTCCTCCCAATCGACTTCGTGAACCACCGACCGGCCGCCGGTGGGCATGACCCATCCGCGCGTCACCGCCTGACGCGCTGATGCCGTGTTGTGTGAGCTGTGAAATCTGGCCGCCGCCATCAGCCTGCGCAGTGACGGCGGCCAGAAGCCTTGCTAGATCCTCCAGACGAACACCAGGTCGTCAGCGCTATTGCCGATGCGAACCGCGACGAACAGAGCGCGGACGATCCGCGAAAGCTCCTCAGGACTGATGTCGGTCGCCAAGATTGCCGACTCGGCCTCGACCCGATCACGGATGAGCCGTTCGACCAGTGCGGCGTCGACCTCGGCCCGCTGGCAACCGCACAGGAACACGTACCGCCGTCGGCCTTCCGGGCTCCACGACAGTTGCAGGGGTCGGTCGCACCCGTCGCACACCAGCAGCGACCCGAGCGCCGGGGCGTTGAGCCAACCGGTGGACCGGGAAACGCCGGTACCTGGTCCCGTAAGCCGCTGCTCCGCCGCGTTGGTAGGCCATGGACGAGCCGCAGCATCCGATTCTCTGCGGCCCGCTTCGGATGCAGGACGGCTGGCCGTCAACATCGATACCTCCAGCGGGGACGGGCTGACGGGTTCGTCCGCCATCGATCTTCATTGCAGAGCCATCGTGGCGTCGTCGACCGGCATCACCTATACGTCCTTCGAGTAGCACCCGGAGTAACGGACGATCGATGTATAAAGCCTGGTGGCCGAACTGCGACAACGAATGCCGTTTCACTGCTTCAGCACGCTATGGCGACGGAAAGATCAACCTCAACGAGTGTGCTTGAAGTTGCTCGAACGCTTCACGACAGGTCGTCGAGCGCGGTGATCGCGGATGCAATCAAGGTCCGAGCCGCAGCGCCAAAGACTGCCTGCCCTGCCAGCGAGTCGAACGCATGGACGTACATGGCGATCTCCCGTGGCTGCGTGATCGTCAGAAATCCGGAGATCAGCTCGACCGTGACGCGCTCTTCGTCGAAGATCCAGAATCCTTCGACCGGGCGGAGTGCTCGGCTGTGCCCGAACGGGATGATCCCGAGACTGACCGACGGCAATGAGCCGACGGTCAGAAGGTGGCCGAGCTGGCCGGCCATGACGTCGACTTCGGCGATGCCGGCGCGGAGCACAGACTCCTCGATGACGACGGCGAAGCGGTGGTCGCCTTCAGTGAGCACGCGTTGGCGGTGCATGCGGACTGCGACGGCTTCGTCGATGTCGTCGGGCACGTTGCGTCGGGCGGCGGTCGCCGTCAAGATCGCCGCGGTGTATCCGGCGGTCTGCAGCAGCCCCGGGACGAGCCACGACTCATACGCCCGGAAGATCCGAGTCCGGTCGAACAGCGGAGTCACGGACTCCTGAGCAAGGCGGAGACCGGTGCGTTCCAGCCGCCGCCACTCGACGAACATCCCCTCGACAGCCTTCAGGGAGGCGATCAGGTCGGCGCTTTGGTCTGTTGCGGTGCAGTGCACGCACCAGACGCGGATGTCGTCGGGGGTCGGCGTGGTCGTGCCGTGCTCGATCTTGCTCACCTTCGTGCGGTGCCATCCGGCCAGGTCGGCCAGGCGCCGGCCGGTGAGGCCCGCGTCATTGCGGATCTCACGCAGCCGGCTGCCCAGGGCCTGTTTGGCTTGTTGGACGCTGGAGGACGGCGATGGCACCGGAGGCTGCTGGTTGGTGAGGTTAGTTCGGCCGGTAGTCGGTGTGCGGGATGGCCCGCTCCCACACTGCTTGGAATGCGTCGCTGCACAGCTTGACCAGCGCCGGATCGTCGGTGATCTCGTGGCCTGCCGACTCACCGTCGCCGGTGAAGTGGACCCACAGCACCGTGTGGTGGTCGAACATCCAGAAGTCGTTGCCCGGCAGGGCAAGGTCGGATGCCTGCCGGCGCGGCAGCCACCGGACGTCTTCACCGGCGGCAAGGTTGAGGTCCGGGGTGATGGCGTGCTCGAAGCGGATGTAGTCGCTGATCGGCTCGCTGACGATCCGGGCTCGCTGCACAACGGCGCCGCGTTCGGTCACCGGTGCAAGCAATTCACGCCACTGCGGCCAGACAGCGTGCGGGTCGACGTGCTCGCCGGCCTGCCAGCTTCGGTAGGCGTGGTGGCTGGTGGAGTAGCCGTCCCGAGTTTCGAGGTGCAGTGCTGACCGCTGGGTCGCACGCAGCAGCTCGTCAAACGTCGGCGGCTGCGCTGTCACCGTGCACCTCCGGAAAGAACTGCATCATCCGCTTGGGAATCTCAAGGACGGTTTCGTGGTCCGGGATCTCACCGATTTCGGCGAGCGTCGCCGCATCAGCGATCTTCCACCCTTGGATCACGTAACTGTGGCCATTGTCCCAAATCGTCGGCGAGTCGCTGACGGGACTGTCGGGGTCCTTGCCCAGGAACCGTAGCGTCACGGGGGTCTCCTTCGCTCGGGTCGTGCTCGGAGTTGCTCGAACGAGTTTCAACGACCCCCGCGGAGATCACAAGGCGCAGCACGTCGGTAGCGGCGAGTTAACGACGGAACGCCGGGCGCGCGTTGTTCCTGCCCGTCACAGCCATCCATCACGGCCGAGCGGCTCCGGCGACATAGATCAACGCCTAGCCGGGGCCGCATACGCGGGCAACGGTTGTAGCCCGGCGTATGTACGCACCGTGTCCAGGTCGATTACGCTCGTCGACGTACCGCTACAGCTCCGACACAGGCGGAGGTCGATGGCATGGCTTCACCGGATACGCACCGGTGCGCCCGCTGCCGCGCCTTGCTCGCCCGCGACAATGCCGGCCCGGTTTGCGGCCCCTGCGGTGCACATGTCGCCGCACCAGCCGAAGCCCCGAGCCGCTCGGACGAGTTCTGGAATCATCCGTCCCTGCAGGGCGCCGGGCACACCGAAGACATGGGGCAGGTCTGCCGCGCCTACCGCTACCACCCGGACAATCGGCTCCCCGACGGGCGGCCCGTGCCGCAGGAGTGGATCGCATCGTGGCTGGAGCTCTCCCAAGCGCAGATCTGCCGCATCGAGCGCGGCACCAGCCGCGTCCGCACGCCCGAGAAGCTGCAGCGCTGGGCGCGAGCGCTCAAGATGCCGCCCTCGTATACATGGTTTCCCACCGACGCGAGCGACGTATCGGACCCTGGCCGCATCGCCGGTACCGTCGAAACGGACAGCCACGGCGAGGAGGAACCAGTGAAACGACGCAGCATTGTAACACTCCCGCTCGCTGTTGGTGTGGCCGCAACCGGCCTCGGCGTCGACGTCGAGCAACCGTGGAACCGCATCGCCAGAATCCTTGCCGGCCGAGCACCACTCGACGAACAGGCGATAGCCCTCCTTGAGGATCGCACCGCCGACTTTTTCCGCCGCGAGGAACTCGTCCCAAACCGGAGACTCGCTGCGGGCCTACGGACGCACATTCAACGCTTGACCACGATCGTTGCGGACCAGCAGCCACCGTCGACTCTGCGCCGTCAGCTGCTGTCCACAACCGGTGAAGCGCTCGTGCTCTACGGCTGGATCGCCTTCGACCTGGGCGACCAGCCGACCGCGCAACGGTTCTATGACCTCGCCGAGAACGCTGCACGCGACGCCGGCGACGGACCGCTGCACGCGTGCGTCCTCGCGTACCGCAGCTACCTCGCCGAAGCCCGCGCCGCACACCCGCAGGCCCTCGAACAGCTTCGCACCGCACAAACGCTCATCAACGCGAAGACGAGCCTGACGACCGGCGCCTGGCTCGCCGCCCGGGAAGCCGAGGTAGCAGCTCGACTCCCACGCGAGCACGCATCAGCGGAACGCGCGCTGACACGAGCCGCTGGCGCGTATGCCACAGCGCGACCGGCCATCGAGCGCAGCTGGACCAGCTTCCTCAACCCCAGCCGGCTCGGCAGCATCGCCATCACGACCTACACCCGGCTCGACCACCCCGACCTCGACGCCACAACCAACGCGGTCATTGCCGGTCTCGAACCCGGCGACGAGAAGCTGCACGCCATCGTCCTGGCCGACGTGGCCACCGCCGCACTCCACCGCAGGCAATATGACAACGCCGCCACCTACGCCACGAGTGCGTTGACCGCAACCCTCACCCACGACGTCCTCATGGGCAGACAGCGCCTACAGCGCGTCCAGCGCGAGGCCGCGCAGCTCACGCACGTGCCCGCCATGCGGCAACTACACGAGCTGCTAGCCACTAGCCTCCACTAGTCCCCGCCCGGCCGGTTGCCTCCACATCGATCCAGTCGAGATACGCCCGGCTGCCCGAATCGATCGCCACACTGACGACCTCGGGCACCTCGTACGGATGCGCGGTCCTGACAAACGCCTCCAACTCCGCGAACCGGTCAGCCGACGTCTTGAACACGATCAGCCACTCATCCGTGACCCGCACCTCGCCCCGCCACCAATAGGTACTGGACATCGGGCCCAGAACCTGTGCGCAGGCAGCCAGCCGTGCCTCGACTACCGCCCGACCCAACCGCTGAGCCTGCTCCAGCGAATCAATCGCCGTCGTCACCTGCCGATACGCCGAACCCACGCCCGACCGCCTCCCTCGACCCAAGCAGCAGCCCCGCGCACCGGGGCCAGCTCCACCCTATTGGGCCGTCATGGCGTAACCGTGACGCGATCACGGCGGACGGCGGATGGCTACCCGACCCGTTGATCTTTAGACGATCGGCCTCCAGGTCGACGATCGTGGTGCGCCTAGGTGTACGTCACTGGGAGATATCGGTAGGCTCCCCTGCGTATCGCAGTCCTCCGAAGTGGGTGGGGGTTGATCGCGTGGACTTCCCGAGCGGGCGTGGATGCGCCCGTTGCCACGCCGGTCTTGCCCGGGACAACCCCGGGCCGTATTGCAGCGTGTGCGGACCGGCCGTCATCAGCGAGCGGGAGCAGCCACCCGACGTCCCCCCGGATTTCTGGGACTACCCATCCATCCGGGGCGCCGCTCACGAGCGGCACATGGGCCACATGATCGCCGGGTTCCGCACCCACCCGTACCATGACACCCCGATCACCCAAGCTGCCGTCGCCGGCTGGGCACACCTCACCCAGGCCCAGATCAGCCGCCTCGAACGCCAACCCACCGACCGCCAACCCATCGACCGGCTCATCTTCTGGGCCCAGCTGCTGCACATACCACCAGCACTGCTGTGGTTCACGCTGCCTAACAATCCCCAGGCATCGACGAGCGAGCACGATATTCCTGCCGGCGCTCGCCCGGGACCGATATTCCCAACACGATTGGCGGCCCGACTAGACCGCCTCTACGTTGACAAGGGAACAACCTCGGATCACCTCACGGCGGAGGACAACGACACCATGCGCCGCCGCACCGTCCTTGCCGGCCTGATAGGCGCCCTCTCCTCGCCGTACGGATCTTTAGCGCAAGCATCACCGAGCGAGACAACCGATCTCGATCAGATCGAGGCGCAGGTAGCAAAGGTCCGCCGCGGTTACCAACACGGCCGCTACGAGAACGCCCTACGGCAGTTGCCTACCGTCTTAGCGGCTCTTGCCGGCGCACAAGCCGAGTCACGTGAACCGCGGATTGCCGAGTTGGCCGCCCAGGCATATCAAGTTGCCAGCGGACTCTGCTTGAAGTCAGATGATGTTGCGCTGTCAGCGGTGGCCGCAGACCGCAGCATGGCAGCGGCCGAGAACAGCGGTGAGCCGCTCGTCATCGCCAGTAGCGTGCGCGCTGTGGTACACAGTTTGCTCGCCGGTGGCCATCCGGCACGAGCGGCCAACCTTGCAGCGGTCGCAGCTGACCGACTCGCCGCGGATGCCGGGCTGAACTCCAAGCCCGCGCTTTCGGTGCACGGCGCTCTTCTTTTGCGTGGCGCCGTCGCTGCTGCCCATGCTGAAGATCGAGACCTCGCCGGCGCGTTGCTCGACGAGGCAGCCGCATCCGCAGCTCATCTCGGCCATGACGGCAACGCTTGTTGGACGGCATTCGGTCCGACAAACGTCCTCGTACATCGAGTCGCCGTCGCCGTCGAACTCGGCGACGCTGGCACCGCCGTCGATCTCGCCGAAACCGTTAATCTCAAAGCGATCGCCGTGCCGGAACGCCAAGCCATGCTAATGCTGGATACCGCCAGAGCCCTGACGCAATGGGGCAAGTGCCAGCGGGCGCTGGACGCTATCCGGACGGCCGAGGCATTTGCGCCCGAAGAAGTCCGGAGCCGTCGCTCGGTGCATCAGTTGATCAATGAGCTCGGCCGCCGATGCCCGGATCCCTTGCGGCGCCAAGTCCAGGACTACGCCCGCGCCGTTGGAGCCGCCGCGTGAGCGGACCTCAGCCAGGCTCAACGCTGTGCATCGTGGTTTGCGGCGCTGGTCCCGCGCCGCACGTGGGAACATTGGTCGAGCTGGCCCAGACGGCCGGCTGGTCCGCTCGCGTGGTCGCGACGCCCGCCGCGATGGGATTTGTTGACGTCAACGCGCTCAGCGCCATATGTGGCGCCAAGGTCCGCGATGACTATCGGCCGTCCGGCACGACAAGATCAAGAGCTCCGGACGCTCTCATCGTGGCGCCAGCCAGCTATAACACCATCAACAAGCTGGCGTTAGGTATTAACGACACCTACGCCCTGAACGTCGTCACAGAAGCGATCGGACGAGGCACCCCAGTCGTCATCCTCCCGTTCGTCAACTCAGCCCTAGCCTCAAGACACCCGTTTATCCGATCGGTAGCGTCGCTGCGCGCCGAGGGTGTGCGAGTCCTCTTCGGATCAGGCGAGTGGGTGCCTCACCCGCCGGGAACTGGCGACGAGCAGATCACCGCGTTCCCATGGCACCTAGCCCTAGCCGCGCTCTCATCACCCCGGGCTGCTTAGCTAGTTTTAAACCTTTTCGATAGGTTTGGTGCTTGCTGTCTGGTTCCGGTGTTCGGCTTTCCCGACGGGTGGATGAGCGGCGACGTGCTTGTTGCGGGACCCGGGTGGGCGGCCTGGTCCTGGCCGGGTGGGTTTCGGTGCGCCGGCAGGGACGGGGAGTTTCGCGCGTAGGTGACGAAATCCGCGCCGGACCCGGGCCGGAGTCAGCCGGCCCGGTGTTGCCTAGATGATCGATTCTAAGGGATACGGGGCCGCAGACAGGCGCGAGGGCATCCATGATCGACGTTGCCTAGGCAACGAGACCATGGAGGCCCCGTGCACGTCGATCTGGACACCCTCGCGACCGCACTGTACGTCAGGATCGACGACGACTTGAAGGCGTCCCCGCAGCTCAATCGGTGGCGGCCGAAGGTCGGGATTGCCCCGAAGATCACCGATGCCGAGCTGATCACCGTGTCGGTGATGCAGGCACTGCGGGGCTATCACAACGAGAGCTGCACGGACAGAGCGGGCCCTGGGGCCGCACCACGTCGCGATGGGCTGCGCGGAAGGCCCGCTCGGGCTATTGGGCCGATTGCTCTCCGCATAGATGTTGGAGAGGATGCGGACACACAACTACCCCTGAGCGGAGGATGTAAATCTTGTCGAATGGCAACGCACGATGGTGCCCGACATGCAAAGGCAAAGGATCTTTTTACGGCAACAGAGAGGGCGGTGGCTCAAAGCACTGCTGGGATTGCGGCGGGACGGGGTGGGTGAATACGGTGACTGGCGAGCCTGTCGGGACGCCAGTGCCGCTGGCCAACCAAGGTTGTCTGCTGATCATCGGGGTTCCCGCGATCACTGCTCTGGTATCGCTCTATCTCGCTCGCCATGGGGTCGCCTAGCTCCTCGCTGCGGCTGACACACCCGGGCGGGCGGACACGGTGGCGGTGATCGGGACGGCGTTAATGGCGAAGGCAGTCGGGTTGGGTGCGCGGCCGATCGCGGCGGCGGCCGGCCGCCCGTTGAGGACGGTGAGGGGGTTGGCTGCGGCGGGTGGCCGGCCGGGCCGAGCGGTTGCGGGTCTGGTTCACCCGGGTGCTGGTAGCGGTCTCGGCGGATCCGGTGATGCCGGAGCCGGCCGGGTCGGTCTTCGCCGATGCGGTCGCGGCGGTGACGGCGGCGGCTCACGCGGTCGCCGGCCGGTTCGCCGTGCCCATGGTGACGCCGTGGCCGATCGTGGCCGCGATGTCGCAGAGCCGTCTGCTTTCGCCGGGCGGGCCTACGGAGTGGATCAACACGAGTTCGCGCCGGTTGAGCCACGATGCCGCCAGGTCGTGCGCCCGAGTCAGGAGACGATCAGCCTCGGTGCCGTATGCTTGGCAGGCGCTCCCAGTGCGGGGAATGTCGGTAGCACTGAGCACCAGATGCAGGGACCCGAGGGTCGATTCCCGGATCAAACGGTGCGATCCGGGCGGAAATTTGTAGGTTAGTTTCCTGGGTTCGGCTTGCCCACGCCCGCGGTGCCCGCGATCGCGGTCACCACGACCGGTCCGCCGCCGGCGGTCGCCTCCGGCAGCATCGCGTCGAGCCGGTGCAGCTCGGCGTCCCGCCCGACGAACCCGGCCACGTCTGCCGGCAGCTCGGCCGGGGTGGGTGGCCGGGCCGGCACCCCGAGCGAAGGCTGCGGTGCGGGCGCGGGCCCGAGGTCACGGAGGATCCGGCCGTGCAGCTGCTGCAGCTGGGCGCCCGGCTCCAGGCCGAACGAGTCCCGCAGGGTCCGGCGCAGCTGCTCGTAGCAGTCCAGGGCGGCCACCCGGCGGCCCTCGCGGTGCAGCGCCGTCATGAGCTGCCCGCGCAGCCGCTCGCGCAGCGGGTGCTCGGCCACGAGCTGGGTCAGCTCGGCGATGCGCTCGTGGTGGCGCCCCGCGGCCAGCTCGGCCTCCATGAGCTCCTCGGTGGCGGTCAGCCGCAGCTCGTCCAGCGGGTCGGTGACCCGCCGGCGTAACCAGGGGCCGGCCACGTCGGCCAGCGCCGGGCCGCGCCACAGCCGCAGCGCGGTGCGCAGGAACGCGGCCGCCCGGTCCGGGTGCTCGGCCGATCGGCCGCGGGCCACCAGCATCCGGAAGCGCGCCACGTCCACCTGCTCGGGGGCGACCTCGAGGGCGTAGCTGTCGCCCTTGGTCACCAGCCGCACCCCGTGCGCGGCCGCGTCGGCGCCGTTGAGGTGCCCGCGCAGCCGGGCCACCACCACGTGCAGCGCGGCGCGCGGATCCGGCGGCGGCTCGCCCTCCCAGATCAGCTCGGCCAGCCGCTCGTTGTGGATCGGCCGGCCGCCCTCCAACAGGAGCAACGCCAGCAGACAGCGCTCCTGGCGCCAGCCGAGTTTGATCGGCCGGCCGGCCACGTCCGCTTCGACCGCGCCGAGTAACCGAAACTGCACGATCGAACCCTATCGCTGGATCGCAAGGCGCGGCGGGTCGAGATCGTTCGAGGAACGCGGGCCGCAAGGCAACCGCAAGGAGGTCCGGCACCGCGCCGCAACCGGTCCGCAGGGACGCACCCCGAGACTGGCCGCCATGCGGACGTATCAGCTGTCCGACGGGCCCAACGAGCCGGTCGGGGACGTGGACGTGTTCCGGTGGGACGGCTATGAGCGCGCGGGCGCCATGCCGTTCCGGGCGATGTGGTACCGCGTGCCGGCCGGCGGCGTGAGCCCGGCCGACCGGCACCCGGAGCTGGAGCTGTCGATCGTGGTCAGCGGCGACGCGGCGGTGTCGGTCGACGGTGCTGAGCCGGTCGAGGTGCGGCAGGGGGGCGCGTTCCTGCTCGAGGCGGGGGAGCGGCACGTGGTGCACAACCGCCGGCCCGACGAGCCGCTGGTCGTCTTCAGCGCCTACTGGTTCGAGCAAGGTCCGAAGAGGGCTGCGAAAAGAGGGCAGAACGATGGCTGAGCCGGAGCCGATGGTCGACGTGGTGTCCATCCCGCCGCCGACCGCGAACGGCCCGCTGCACGTCGGGCATCTCTCGGGGCCGTACCTCGCGGCCGACTTCGCCGCCCGGGCCGCCCGGGCCCGGGGCGAGTACGTGCTGGCCATGGCCGGCGTCGACGTGCACCAGAACTACGTGCTGACCCGGGCCGAGCTCGACGGCGTCGACGTGGACAAGATGGTCGACGGCTACCGCGACGACATCGTCGAGGCGTTGCGCCGGGCCCGCATCGGCTACGACGCCTTCGTCGACCCGCGGGCCGAGGGCTACGCCCCGGCGATGGCCGGCATGGTGGCCCGGCTGGTCGAGCGCGGCGCCCTGCCGCTGCGCGAGCTGGAGCTGCACCGCTGCGCCGGCTGCGCCCGCACCCTGCACCACTCCTACGTCGAGGGCCTGTGCGGCGCCTGCGGCCACGAGGCCTGCGGCGGCGGCTGCGAGGGCTGCGGCGGCTTCACCTCGGCCCAGACCATGGTCGAGGTGCGCTGCGCCCGCTGCGGCGGCGCCCCGGTGCCGTTCACCGCCACGATCCCCGTGCTCGACCTGGAGCGGCACCGGGCCGCCCTGGAGTCGCTGTGGCTGCGCGCCGAGCTGCCGGTCGACGTGCGTGCCCTGATCGGCACGGCCCTGCGGGGGGAGCTGCCGGTGATCCCGGCCGCGTACCCGACCGACTGGGGCGTGCCCGGCACGGGCCCGATCGACGGCATGCGCGTCGACGTCTACGTCGAGGTCTGTCTCAACCTGGTCCGCGGGGTCGCCCACGCGCTGCAGCCCGGGGTGGAGGAGGACCCGGCCGCCTACGCCGACGTGTGGCGGCGGCGGGTGCGCGGCATGTGGAACTTCTACGGCATCGACAACGCCTACTTCTACGGCATCATGTGGCCGGCCCTGCTCGCCTCGGCCGGCGTCGACCTCGGGCGGCTGGCCGGCATGAGCGTGGTGAACCGGTTCTTCACCCTCGACGGCTTCAAGTTCTCCACCAGCCGCAACCACGCCATCTGGGCCAACGACCTGCTCGCCGGCGCCGACCCGGCGATCGTGCGGCTGTTCCTGGCGTTCAACCGGCCCGACCGGGTCGGCAGCGACTTCACCCGGGAGACCTTCGAGGCCTTCGCCGCCTACGTCCGGCCGCTGCTGGAGGGCACCGTCCACCCGCACGCACTGCCGCCGGAGCTGATCGAGGCCGAGCGCCGGCGCGGGGAGCTGGCGCTGCGCTACACCGGCTTCGACGCCCCGCTGGCCGCTCGGGCGCTGCTGGCCCTGCTGGCCGCGGGCGGGGACGCCGGCGCGACGTTACGGTCCGTGCTCACCGGCGGCGCGTGATGCGGGTCGGCATCCTCGGCGCCGGGATCGCCGGCACGACCCTGGCCTGGCGCCTGGCCGGCGCCGGGGTCCGGGTCGAGCTCGCCACCGGCCCGCCCGGGCGCACGGACGCAACCGCGGTCTCCGGCGGCGCGGTGCGCTCCTACGACCCGGACCCCGTCCAGCGCTGCCTGGCCACCGCGAGCCTGGCCGAGCTGCGCGGCAGCCCGGCCCTGCTGGAGTGGTCCCGCTTCCGCCCGATGCCGACGGTCCTGGTCGGCGAGCCGGGCCCGCTCGGCACCGGGGACCTGGAGGGCCTTGGCTGGGCAGGCCTGGCCGCCGGTACCACCGCCGTGCGGGACGACACCGGCGGCCGCATCGACGTCGCGGCGCTGCGCGACGCGCTGCTGCGCGACCTCGAGGGCCGCCCCGGCGCGGCAATCGGCCAGCGGCTCAGCGGCGAGCCGGACGTGCTCGTCTACGCGACCGGCGCCTGGACCCCGGCGCTGCTGGCGAGGGCCGGACTGGCCACATTGGACCTGAAGGTCAAGGCGATCCGGTACACCGTGCACCGGCTGCTCGGCCCGCCCCCGCCGATCTTCTGCGACGGCCCGCTCTACGGCATCCCGCTCGGCGACGGCCGCCTCATCGCGGGCGTGGCCACCGACGAGTGGGGCGTCGAGCCCGGCGCCCCGCCCACCGCGCCGCCGGCCGACGTCGCGGCACTGCTGGGCCGCCGCCTGCCCGGGCTGCGCATCGGCCCGCCGCTGGGCCGCGCCGACGCCACCGACTGCTACGCCGACCCGCCGGTCCTCGCCCTGCGCGAGGTCCCTGGCACGGGGGGACGCATGCACGTATTCACCGGGGGCTCCGGGGGCGCGGCCAAGACCGCGCTCGCCGCCGCCGCCCGGGCCACCGACCAACTCATGCACATCCAGGAGGAAGCGCGTGCAACCCACTGAGCTGCCGACCTATCACACCGTCGGGATCGGGGCCGGGCCGGCCAACCTGAGCCTCGCCGCCCTGCTACCGGCCGCCGGCCTCGGCCCGGTCGCCCTCTTCGACCGCCAGCCCGGCCCGGCCTGGCACCCGGCGCTGCTGAGCCCCGGCGTGCGGATGCAGACGTCGTGGATGAAGGACCTCGTCTCGCTCGTCGACCCGCGGCACCCCCTGACGTTCATGAACTACCTGGTCACCACCGGCCGGCTGTTCGCGCTGCTCAACGCCCAGTTCGACACCATCCCGCGGCTGGAGTACGTGCGGTACCTCACCTGGGCCGCCCGCCGCATCGAGGGCATCCACTACGGCACGGACGTCGAGCGGATCACCTACACCGACGACGGCTTCGAGCTCTTCGCCGGCGGCCGCCCCATCGCCCGGGCCCGGCACCTGTCGATCGGCGTCGGCACCCGCGCCTCCCGCCCCGCGTGGCTGGACGGCCTGCCGGACACCGCGTTCATCGCCGACGACCTCGGCTGGCACATCGGCGCCATGAAGGCCGCCGAGGGGGCCCTGGACGCGCCGGTCGCCGTGGTCGGCGGCGGGCAGACCGGCCTCGAGTGCGTGCTCAAGCTGCTGTACGCGGGCTTCACCGACGTGCGCTGGCTGGGCCGTCGGCAGTGGTTCCAGACCATCGACGACTCGCCCGTGGCCAACGAGTTCTACCGCCCGGCCCACGGCCAGTTCCTGCAGCAGCTCAGCCGGGGCACCCGTCGCCGGCTCGTGGTCGAGCAGGGCCCGACCGGCGACGCGCTGACCCCCGGCGCGCTGCGGGTGCTGTACCAGAGCAACTACGACCGCATGCTCGACCTCGACCGGTTCCCGGCGGTGCTGTACCCCGGCCGCGACGTCGTCTCCGTCGCCGCCGACGGCGGGGAGCTGGTCATGCGCTGCGAGACCCCGGGCGGCCGGGAGGAGCACCGGGCGCGGTACGTCGTCGTCGCCGTCGGCCGCGAGGCGAGCCCGGTCCCGTTCGACGACGACCTGGCGGAGCGGGTGGAGTACGACGACGACGGCGACATGCTCATCGAGCCCGACTACTCGCTGCGGTGGAAGGGGATGAACGGCCACCGCATCTTCGTGCTCAACCGGGCCCGGTACAGCCACGGCGTGCCGGACGCCAACCTGACCCTGCTGCCGGTGCGGGCCGCGACCGTCATCAACGCGATGGCCGGCCGCCAGGTCTTCAACGTCATCGACGACCTCTGCCCGGTGCGGTGGATCGCATGAGCACCACCGTCAGCACCTACGACGGGCTGGTCGTGCAGCCCGAGGAGCCCAACGGCGCCGTCGGTTGCTACCACCAGGACGGCACGCTGGTGTGGGCCGAGTTCGAGGGCGGGCCGGTGCGCTCCGGGCGCCTGGTCGGCACGTGCGGGTCCGACGGCGTCATCAGCGCCGCCTACTGCCAGGTCATGGCCGACGGGGCGGTGATCGCCGGCACCTGCGTCAGCACCCCCGACCGGCTCGCCGACGGCCGGCTGCGGCTCACCGAGCGCTGGCGGCGCGCCGACGGCTCGGCCGGCACCTCGCGCATCGAGGAAGTGCCGGCATGACGACCGTGGCGAAGCCGCTCATCCTGCTGGTCGGCACCGGCATGCGCGACTACCGGCAGTACCTGCTGGAGTCCATCTCCCCGCACTACCGCCTGCACCTGCTCAGCCCGTCCGCCCCGACCTGGGAGCCGCCGTACCTCTCCGGCGCCACCCAGGTGCCCGACCTCGCCGACGTCGATGCGCTCACCGTGGCCGGCAAGGCGGTCGAGGACGTGGCCGGCGTGCTGTGCTGGGACGAGGCGCTCATCCTGCCCGCCGCCCATCTGGCCGCGGCGCTCGGCGCGCCCCGCCCGGGCGTGGCCGCGGTCGCCGCCTGCCGGGACAAGCACGCCACCCGGTCCGCCCTCGCCGCGGCCGGCGTCCCGCAGCCCGAGTCGGTCCTGGTCGGCTCGCTCGAGGAGGCCCTCGCCGCGGCCGGGGGCATCGGCTACCCGGTCGTGCTCAAGCCCCGTGCGCTGGCCGCCAGCCTCGGCGTGGTCCGCGCCGACGGGCCGGCCGACGTCGAGCGGCACTTCGCCTTCGCCCGCGACACCACCGTCCCCGGCGCCCCGTCCTACGAGGTGTCGGTGCTCGTCGAGCAGTACGCCGACGGCCCGGAGATCAGCGTCGACTCGGTCGTGCACGACGGCGTGCTGACCCCGGTGGTCCTGGCCCGCAAGGAGGTCGGCTACGAGCCCTACTTCGAGGAGCTCGGCCACATCGTCGACGGCGCCGACCCGCTGCTCGCCGACGAGGGGCTCCGGGCGGTACTGCAGCACGCCCACGACGCCATCGGCCTGCGCGACGGCTTCACGCACACCGAACTGCGCCTGACCGCGGACGCCCCGCTCGTCATCGAGATCAACGCGCGGCTCGGCGGCGGGCTCATCCCGCACCTGGGCACCCTGGCCACGGGCGTCGACCCGGGCCCGGCCGCCGCGGCGGCCGCCTGCGGCCTCCCGCCCGAGGTGGCCCGGGACCGTTCGCGCGTCGCCGGCATCCGGTTCTTCTACGCCGACGCCGAGGACACCACGGTCGCGTCGATCGCGTTCGACGCCGAGGCCCTGCCGCCCGCGATCGCCGAGGCGGTGACCCTGGTCAAACCCGGCGCCGTCGTCTCGCCGCCGCCGAGGGGCACCACCTTCGGCCGGCTCGCGTTCGCCATCGCGGTCGCGCAGACGGCCGCCGAGTGCCGCGCCGCGCTCGACGGGGCCGGCGCCGCGCTGCGGGTGACCACGTGACCGCCGCCGTCGCCACCGCGGAGGAGCACGCCGAGGCGGGCGTCCTCGCCACGCTGCGGGCCACGTCCGCGCCGGTGCGGGCGCTGCTCGTCGGTGTGCTGGTGAACCGGCTGGGGACATTCTTCCAGGCGTACCTCGTGCTGTTCCTCACCACGCGCGGGTTCTCCTCGGCCCAGGCCGGGTGGGCGCTGGGCGGCTACGGGGCCGGCACGATCGGCGGGCTGCTCGCCGGCGGGGCGCTCGCGGACCGGCTCGGGCCGCGCCGGACCACGCTGCTGAGCATGGCGGGCTCGGCGGTGCTGCTGCCGGCCGTGCTGTACCTGCACCGGTACGCCGCCATCCTGGTCGTCGTCGCGCTGGTCGGGCTGAGCACCCAGCTCTTTCGGCCGGCCGCCTCGGCGATGCTCGCCTCGCACACCGCCCGGCACCGCCGCGTGATGATCTTCGCGGTGTACCGGCTGGTGCAGAACATCGGAGCGAGCACCGCCCCGCTGCTCGGCGCGCTGCTCGTCGCGGTCTCCTACACGCTGCTGTACTGGGTGGAGGCCGGCTCGACCGCGGTCTTCGCGCTCGTGGCCGTGTTCCTGTTCCCGCGCGGGCGCGACGGGGCCAAGTCCGGGGCGCCGGTCCGCGGCGGCTACGGCGCGATGCTGGGCGACCGGCGCTACGTGCTCTTCCTCGGTGCCATGTTCCTCAACATCTTCGTCTACGTGCAGTACATCGCCGTGCTGCCGCTGGCCATGCGTGCCGAGGGGCTGGCCACCGGCTGGTACGCGGCCATGCTCGCGCTCAACGGCCTCATGGTGGTCGCGTTCGAGCTGCTCGTCACCAAGGTCACCCAGCGCCGGGCGCCGCGTTACGTGGCCGCCGCCGGGTTCCTGCTGCTCGGCGTCGGGCAGGGGCTGTACGGCTTCGGCTGGGGCGTGGTCGCGTTCGTGGCCGGCACCGTGCTGTGGTCCCTCGCCGAGCTGGTCGGCGGCCCGACGATGTTCGCCTACCCGGCGCTGGCCGCCCCGGAGGAGCTGCTGGGCCGCTACCAGGGCGCGGCCCAGGCCATGTTCGGCCTTGGCACCGTGCTCGGCCCCATCTGCGGCGTCGCGCTGTGGCTGGCCCTCGGGCCGCCGGTGTGGTGGCTCTTCGGCGCCGCCAGCCTGCTCGGCCTGGTCGTGGCCTGGACCGCGATGCGCGACACCCAACCGGCAGCGAAGGAGAGCGCCAATGCCTGAGCAGTATGCGGTCCTCGTGGAACCGATCTCCACCGGGCAGGAGTACGCCGAGGCGTTCCGGGCCGAGGGGCTGACCCCCATCGCCGTCATGACCTCCGAGCGGGCGGTCCCCGCGTTCGCGCACACCTGGCACCCGGAGAACTTCGCCAAGGTGCACGTCCTCGGGCAGCGCAGCGTCGCCGACCTGGCCGGGGAGCTGCGGCAGTACGACCCCCAATGGCTCATCCCGGGATCGGAGGTGGGCGTCGAGCTGTGCGACGCGCTCACCGGCATCCTGTGCCCGCAGGCCGGGAACGACTCGTCGACCACGCTGGACCGGCGCGACAAGTGGCACATGGCGAAGGCCCTCGGGCGGGCCGGGCTGGCGCACCTGCGTCAGCACTGCTCGGCCGACCGGGACGAGCTGGACGCCTGGATCGCCGAGCAGGGCCTGGCCGGCGGGCGGTTCGTGGTCAAGCCGCCGAAGTCCGCGGCCACCGACGACGTGCACCTCATCCGGCCCGGCGAGGACTGGCACCCGGTCTTCGACCGAATCCTGGGCAAGATCAACTACGGTGGGCTGCGCAACGAGGCCGTGCTGGTGCAGGAGTACGCCGAGGGCACCGAGTTCCTCATCGACACGTACTCGGTCGACGGCCGGCACGGCCTGGTCGACGTGTGCCGCTACGCCAAGGCCCGCCGCGACGACCGGATCGGCATCTACGAGCGGGTGCAGTTCCTGGCCCCGGACGACCCCGACGTGGCGGAGATCCGGCCGTACGTCTTCGCCGTCCTCGACGCCCTCGGCGTGCGCAACGGCTGCGGGCACAGCGAGGTCATGCTCACCAAGCACGGCCCGCGGCTGATGGAGGTCGGGGCCCGCCCGGCCGGCGGCGGCCACCAGATGATCACCCGGATGGCCACGGGCGACAGCCAGATCGCCCGGACGGTCGCGCACCGGCTGCACGGGCGGTTCCGCCCCGACTACGAGCTGCGGCAGCACCTGTCGGCGGTCTTCATCTCCTCGCCCGCGGCCGGCATCTGGCGCAACGGCGACATCTTCGACGGCGTCGACGCGCTGCCGTCCTTCGTCGCCAAGCACTTCCCGTTCGGCACCGGCGACCTGGTGCCGGCCAGCGACGACCTGGTGACGTTCCTGGCCTGGGTCATCCTGGCCGGCCCGGACCCGGACCGGATCGAGGCCGACTACCAGCACATCCGGGCCATCGAGGGCCGGATCGAGATCGAGAAGGTGCCGTCGTGAACTCCATGACCCGGGCGTACCTCGACGCCGTCGCCGCCGGGCGCGTGCCGCCCGACGAACTGGTCAAGGCGCTCGGCGGGGCCGGGCTCAACGACACGTACTACGGGAACGGTCACCTGCCCCGCCCGCTGTTCCTGTCGAGGGCCCAGCGCGACGGGCTCGACGCGGACCTGCGCGTGCTGCACGCCGCCCTCACCAGCCTGCCGGACCGGCTCTTCGACGGCGACGCGGCCGCCTTCGCCGCCGCCGTCGGCGCGCAGGGCCCGCAGATCGACGCCGCGCGGGCGGCCAAGGGGCAGGTCACCCGGCTGGCCCGGGCCGACCTCTACGCCGACGCCGAGGGCTTCAAGCTGCTCGAGCTCAACGTGACCGGCGCGGTCGGCGGGCTGGAGAACGCGCGGCTCAACGAGGCGTACCTGGAGAGCCCGGCCTTCGCCCAGTTCGCCGCCGAGCACAACCTCGGCCACGTCGACACCCTGGTGGCGCTGGCCGAGACGCTCGGCGACGAGACGGGCACGGCCGGCCGGCAGCCGCTGGTCGGCATCGTGGACTGGCCGGACAGCTACCCGCACCTGGAGGTCCAGCTGCGCCGCAACGCCGAGCTGCTCGGCGAGCGCGGGGTGGAGGCGATCGTCGGGCACGTCGGGATGCTGCAGTACCGCGACGGCGGTGTCTGGCTGCACGGCCGCCGCCTCGACGTGGTGTACCGGCTCTTCCTGGTCGAGTCGCTGCTGCGCCCGGGCGGCGCCGGCCTGCTGGCCCCCGTGCTGGCGGCGGCCGCCCGCAGCGAGGTCGCCATGTTCACCCCGATCGCCTCGGAGCTCTACGGCAGCAAGACGGCCCTGGTGCTGCTGTCCGACGAGCGGCACCGGGACCGCTTCTGCGCGGCCGAGCTGGACGTCATCGACCGGGTGCTGCCGTGGACGCGGCGGCTGCAGGCCGGCCCGGTCACCGTCGACGGCGAGCGGGCCGACCTGCTCGACTACGCGCTGCGCGACCGGGAGCGGCTGGTCGTCAAGGCGACGATGCTGCACGGCGGGCACGGCTTCGTGGCCGGCTGGCTGGTCGGGCCGGACGAGTGGGAGCGGGAGCTGCGCCGGGCCGAGGGCGGCCCGTTCGTGCTGCAGCGGCGGGTGGTGCCCGAGCCGGAGCTCATGCCGGACCCGTACACGGCCACGTGGGGCGTGTTCCTCACCGGCCGCGGCTACGCCGGGACGTTCGTGCGCGCCGTCGCCGGGCGCGACGCCGGCGTGGTCGCCTACACCGGCGGCGCGCTAGCCGGGTGTGTCTTCCACGAGCGCTGACGTCGCCTTGCGCAGGGCCGCGACCGGGTCGAGGTACGCGGCGGCGACGAGGGCGATCCACTGGTACACGGCGTCCTCGTTGTCCGCCAGCGGCCCGGGCACGTAGTGCGGGGAGGACAGGCCGCGCTGCACCGACTCGCAGGCCGCCCAGTCCTGCCGGTTGGTGAGGTCCCAGAAGTCGACCGCGTAGGCCGGGTCGACGTCCGGGTCGGGGAAGTACCAGGTGCACTCGATGTCGGTGCGGTCCGGCGCCACCGGGGTGAGCCGGTGGGTCATGACGTAGTCGGGGTGCGCCGAGACGAGCAGGTTCGGGAACAGCGCCACGTAGAGGATGGTGCGCCGCGGCGCCCCGGCGATGCACCGGCCCGGGCCGCGGCCGTCGAACGACATCGTCTCGGCGTGCTCGCGCAGGTCCATCGTGCCGCCCACCCAGGCGCCCGGCAGCGCCCAGTTGTCGCCGGAGGCAGGCGGCGAGACCCGGCACAGCTCGGGGTGGATGAGCGGGCAGTGGTAGCACTCCTGGTAGTTCTCGACCACGACCTTCCAGTTGGCCGCGATCCGGTAGTCGTGCCGGGCGGCCTTGCGCAGACTGCCGAAGTTGTACGGCGCGAGCAGCCCGTCCAGCGCACCGGTGTACGACCCGATGTGCGGCGCCGGGTGCCCGGCGTTGACCAGCAGCCAGCCGTGCCACTCGGCCACGCGCAGCTCCACCAGGCTCAGCTCGCTGGTGTCGGTCGCGGCGAGGTGCGGCGCGGTGGCGAGGGAGCCGTCGAGGCGGTAGGCCCAGCCGTGGTACGGGCACACGGCCGACGGGCGGTCCGCGACCTCCCCGTCGGCCAGCAGCTCGTGGCCCCGGTGCCGGCACACGTTGGCGAAGGCCCGGGGTGCGCCGCGCTCGCCGAAGGTGAGCAGCACGCCGACGTCACCGGCGGTGACCGCGCGCTGGGTGCAGCCCTCGCGCAGCTCGTCGAGGCGGCCCACGCACGTCCAGGCGCCGGCGAAGAGGTGGCGGCGCTCCCAGGCGAGCACGGCCGGGTCGGTGTACGCGGCCGCCGGCAGCGTCCGGGACGCCCCGAACGGCCGCAGCGCCGCCTCGACCGCGTGGGGGTCGAGCGGCGCCGCGGGGATGTCGGTCATATCTCCAGAGGATGCCCGCTGTACCTCCCGCAGCGCCACCGTCGACCCGGGCGACATCGGGGTCGGTAGCGCGGGCTTCGGGTCAGGAGGGGAGCGGACGGCGGCCGGCGAAGCCGAGGTCGACGCGGTGGTACCAGTCGATGCCGGCGTCGCCCTCCAGCCAGCACAGCAGCACCTCTTCGCCACCGAGCTCGGCCTGGAAGTCCAGCAGCAGCGGGGCCAGCCCCTTGAGGTGTACCCCGGTGTCCTGCACGGTGGTGATCAGCTCGTCCAGCAGCGCCTCGGCCGCCTTGAGCTCCGGCATGCCGCCCAGCGGCGTCGGCGCGCCACCCGGGCTCAGCGACGCGGCCAGCTCGGCGGCGTCGGCCCGCACGGCGACCAGCCGGTCGAGCGTCGGGCGGAGCCGGGCCAGCTCGGCGCGGGCCTCGGCCACGGTGAACAGCGCCATGCCGAGTAGGGTGTCATGCCCCGGCCCGCGGCGCGCGTCCGGGCCGCGCAACGGGCGGTGCGGCCGGGTTCGTCCCGATGCCGCGGCCGCCTCCGGGGAGGGCCCGGTTCGCGCGGGGTCACTAGCCTGGGCCGGTGACTGTGCTTCGGCCGCAGATCTTCATGTCGTACTCGCGGCGCGACGAGGACTACGTGCGCGACCTCCGGGGCGATCTGCTCTCCTCCGGGGTCGAATGCTGGATCGACACCGCCAACATCCGGGCCGGCGACCGGCTGAATCCGGCGATCGAGGAGGCCATCTCGCGATCGAGCCTCATGTTCGCGTACGTCACGAAGAGCTATCTGCGCTCGCGCTGGTGCATGAAGGAGCTCCGGCACGCGCTCGCGTCGCCGCAGGTCACGGTGGCGCCCTACGCGGACTCCCCGGAGACGCTCACCGAGGTCCCGGCCGACCTGATCGACGAGATCGCCTTCGGCGTCCTCACGCCCGAGGCGCGCACCCGCGCGCTGGTCGAGCTGGCCGGCCGGGCCTGGGCGTCGCTGCAGACCGTCCAGCGGGTCGTCCCGGCCGGCAACCACATCCTCGCCGGGCCGGCCATCTTCGACTCGGCCGGCTACTCACGCGCCGACCTGATGCGGCGCGCCCGCAAGGAGCTGATCCTGGCCGGACCGAACCTGCGCAGCTGGCTCAGCGACCGTGAGTGCAAGCGCGGCCTCGTCGCCCTGGTCAAGGAGCGCCACGTCCGGGTCACCCTCATCCTGACGACCTATGCGTGCCTTCGCCCGATCGCGGCCGAGGGCGCCGTACACCTGCGGGAGAGCGCCAAGGACATCCGGTCGATGCTCGCCGAGCTCGACGGCGAGGAGCGGGACCTCATGTCGGCCCACTTCCACGTCGGCGCGGCGACGCTCTCCGCGGTGATCGTCGACCCGACGACGCCGGAGGGCATCCTGTTCTTCAGCCCCCGGTGGGCGATCCAGTTCCTGCCGCAGGACCGGATGACCTGCGTCATCGACAAGACGATCAACTCCGCGGATCTGTTCAAGGCGGTGTACAACGGGGTGCTGCTGATGACCCAGGGCGACGCGATGAGCGTCGAGGAGATGCTGGCCTAACGGCGTGGGAAAGGCTGTCGGCCATCTGTCATCGTGCCAGCCGTCGGAGCTGCCGCAACGCGGTCTTGCGGGGGCCTGCCCGTGCTACGTTTGCGCTGTTGCAGTCTTGATTTCCATGTACGTTGCCGCGCCCGTGGGTACCACACCTGCGGGCGCTGTCAGTATTGCCGGTCTGGCCGGAGCAGGGTGATCAAAGCGGCGACGCGGGAGGACCACACCGTGTGGCCTCCATCTGCCTTGCGAAGGAGCAAGCACATGACCGTCGGTACTGTGAAGTGGTTCAACGCGGAGAAGGGCTTCGGCTTCATCACCCCGGATGGCGGTGGCGCCGATGTGTTCGCCCACTACTCCGCGATCTCGGCGGGCGGCTTCCGCAGCCTCGAGGAGAACCAGCGGGTGGAGTTCGACATCACCCAGGGTCAGAAGGGGCCGCAGGCGGCCAACATCCGCGCCATCTGAGCGACCCGTGTCGCACTGAGCGTGCCCGGCCGATCCGGTCTTCGACCGACCGGCCGGGCCGTCGCGGTTCTGCGAGGCGTCCCCCCCCGTCATGTCATGCATGCGTGCAGCCAGGAGATCGAACCATGTCACCGTCGCAGCCGGCGCCGCCCACCGTCCGCCTCGGGCACGGCAGCCAGTACGCGCACCTGCTGCGCCTCGTCAAGGCGGCCGGTCTGCTCGACCGGCGGCCCCGCTACTACCGGTGGAAGATGGCCGTCATGACGGCGCTGTTCCTGGGTGGCTGGGCCGCATTCGTCGCCATCGGTGACTCCTGGTGGCAGCTCGCGACCGCCGCCTTCCTGGCGTTCGTCTTCACCCAGCTCGGCTTCCTCGGCCACGACGCCGGACATCGGCAGATGTTCAGCTCGAGCAGGGCGAACTACGTCGTGGGTGTCCTGCACGCGAACCTCGCCATCGGCCTGAGCTACGGCTGGTGGATCGACAAGCACAACCGGCACCACGCCCATCCCAACGAGGAGGGCAAGGACCCCGACATCGAGATCGGCGCACTGGCGTTCACGGCCGCCCAGGCCCGCGGCCGGGGCCGGACCGCTGCGGTCGTCTACCGCTATCAGGCGTACCTCTTCTTCCCGCTGCTGCTGCTGGAGGCCCTCAGCCTGCACCTGTCGAGCCTCCGTGCCCTGGCCCGGCGCGCGATTCGCCGCCCCGGCTGGGAGACCGCGCTGTTCGCCGCGCACGTCGCCGGCTACCTGACGGCCGTGTTCGTGGTCCTGTCGCCGCTGCAGGGGGTGGCCTTCATCCTGCTCCACCAGGGACTCTTCGGGCTGTACCTCGGCTGCTCCTTCGCGCCGAACCACAAGGGCATGGCGATGCTCCGCCCGGACGACCGCACCGACTACCTGCGCCGGCAGGTGCTCACGTCGCGCAACGTGCGCGGGCACTGGCTCACCGACTTCATGCTCGGTGGCCTGAACTACCAGATCGAGCACCATCTGTTCCCCAGCATGCCGCGCCCGAACCTGCGCCGGGCCCAGGCCATGGTCAGGCAGTTCTGCCACGCGCACGACCTGGCGTACTGCCAGACGAGCCTGCTGGCCTCGTACGCCCAGGCGTTGCGCCACCTGAACGCGGTCGGACGCACTCCCTACCCCGTCGGCGCCTGAGGCCCGGCCGCCCTGACCAGCCGCCGGGAATGCCGGCCGCCGCCCTGTTCAAAGCTCGGTGCCGGCCGGCGCCTGAGGCCTGGCCGTCATGGCAGGCCGCCGGGAATGCCGGCCGCGGCCCTGTTCAGGCTCGTCCCGGGCGGCCTCGGCTCAGGCTCGTCCCGGGCGGCCTCGGCTCAGGCTCGTCCCGGGCGGCCTCGGCTCAGGCTCGTCCCGGGCGGCCTCGGCTCAGGCTCGTCCCGCCCGGCCTCGGCGAGCGCCCGGCCGGGCCCGGGTGGAGAAGGCCGCCGCACCGGATCGTGCCGGCGCGGACTTTGCCGAGGCGGTCAGCGACGGCTCACCGCCGCGGCGTCCCGCGTCGCCCCGGGCGGCCTGAACCTCACGCCGAGGGCCGGTGGGCTGCGGGGCCGGCTGGGCGACCAGCGTCCGCTCCCCGGGCGCGAGCGTGCGCAGCAGCGCGTCGCCGGGGCGCAGCCGGGTGGTGGTCGCGGCGATGCCGGCCTTGCGGGTCAGTTCCCGGACCTCGGGCGCCTGTCCGTCGGTCATCAGCGTGACGACGGTGCCGGCCGCGCCGGCCCGGGCGGTGCGGCCCGAGCGGTGCAGGTACGCCTTGTGCTCCGCCGGCGGGTCGGCGTGCACGACCAGGGCCACGTCCTTGACGTCGGTGCCCCGGGCGGCGATGTCGGTGGCAACGAGCGTGCGCACGTCCCCGTCGGAGAACGCCCGCAGGTTCCTGGTGCGCGCGGCCTGGGCGAGATTGCCGTGCAGTTCCACGGCCGGCACGCCGGCCGCGACCAGCCGGCGGGTCAGCAGCTTCGCCCCCCGCTTGGTGCGGGTGAACACGACGGTGCGGCCCGGCGCGGCGGTCAGCTCGACCAGCACGGCGAACCGGTCCTCGGTGCGCACGTGCAGGACGTGGTGCGTCATCGCGGCGACCGGCGAGAGCTTCGAGTCGACGCTGCGCTCGACCGGGTCGGTGAGGAACTGCCGCACCAGCACGTCGACGCCGTCGTCGAGCGTGGCGGAGAACAGCAGGCGCTGCCCGCCGCGCGGGGTCCGCTCCATCAGCCGCCGTACGGTGGGCAGGAACCCGAGGTCGGCCATGTGGTCGGCCTCGTCGAGCACGGTGATCTCGATGGCGTCCAGGCGCGCGTGGCCGGCCTCGACGAGGTCGGCGAGGCGTCCGGGGCAGGCCACCACGACGTCGACCCCGGCGCGCAGCCCGGCGACCTGGGGCCCGGCGGCGACGCCGCCGAAGATGGTCATCGTCCGCAGCGACAGCGCCTTGGCCAGCGGCGCCATCACGGCGTCGATCTGGGCGGCCAGTTCGCGGGTGGGCGCGAGGATCAGCGCCCGGGGCCGCCCGGCCCGCCGGGGCGTGGCTGCGGCGGCCAGGCGGGTGAGCACCGCCAGCACGAAGGCGTAGGTCTTGCCCGAGCCGGTGCGGCCCCGGCCGAGCACGTCGCGCCCGGCGAGCGCGTCGGGCAGGGTCGCGGCCTGGATCGGGAAGGGCCGGTTCACCCCGGTCGCGGCCAGCACGCGGATGAGCGCGTCGGGCACGCCGAGGTCGGCGAAGGTCGGGGATTTGGGCGAGGGGGTCTGCTGCTGCGGGCGGCGTGCCGCCATAGAGGCTCCGTACGTCGAAGGGACGTCCCGCCCGGCGCTGACCGTTTCGGTCGCGGCGCGTGGCGTCGGACATCGAACCCGGCCCGCCAGGATCGGGCGGGTCGCGCCGCCATTCTACTCGACCCTGCCACGAGGCCCGCTGCCCGCTGACCGGCGGTGGGCAGCGGGCAGCGGCCGGTCAGTGCGCCACGGCCTGCCACCGGCTCCGCCCGGCCATCCACGCCCCGGCCAGGATCTCCGCGGACTGCCGGCTCGGGCACTGGTGAATCTTCGACCGGCCGGCGCCGCCGCCGGCTTGGGCCTCGACCTCCCATGATTCGCCATCGGTGCGGATGTACACATCGCGACGCCCTCGCACGGTGCTGTCGCCGTTCCACCAATGACGTTCGATTCTCACCTACCGACCGTATAACACCAGGCCCGGCCAAGGAACGCGGGCGATCTTGGCGCGGCCGACGATCACCTGTGGTGCGCGTAGGCTGACCGTATGGCGATGATTGTGCTGCGTATCCGGCTGATTACCGGCGACAGCCTGGACGTCGCGTACGAGGACGCCGACGCCTCCGACGTCGACGAGGCGGCCGAGCGCGTGATCGCCGCCCTCGCCGCCGACTCCGGCATGATCCGCACCCGCCACGGCGACCGGGTGGTCGTGCTGTACGGACGCGGCGTGGCGGCCCTGGAACTGGCACCTCGCGGCGCGGTCCTGTAGCTGTACGTCGTCGTCCCATAGCTGTACGTCGTCGGGCCGGAGCGTCGGCCGGCAGGCACCCGAGCCGGGCGCACACGCGCCCGGCTCTGCGGCCGGCGACACGGACCTCAGACGGCCCAGGCGAGCTGGCGGGCGGTGGCCGAGTGGGGCGCGGTGTGGTCGGCCAGGGCGGCGATGAACGCGCGCGGGCGGGGATCGTGGTGGCGCAGGGTGCGCTGACGCTCGGCCCCCGTGCCGTTGTGGCAGAGCCAGCCGAGCCGGGCGTGCACGGCGGCTGCGTCGCCGAACTCGGCCAGGGCCGGGGTTATCTTGCGCAGCAGCACCCGCAGCTGGTCGGCGATCGCGGCCGCGGGCCGCCCGGGCGGCTGGGGGCCGCGCACCACGAGGCCGTGCCGGGCCGCGGCGGCCAGGTCCTCCTCGACCTCGCCCGCGCCCCGGCGCTCGGCCGGGCGGCCGTGGCGGATGTCGTCGATCAGGGTCGCGACCAGCGCGCGGGCGATGCCGGCGAAGAGCACCGTGTCGGCCGCGCGCAGGCACGTGTCGGCCACCCGTAACTCGATGGTGGGGAAGCGGCCGGAGAGCCGGGCCAGCAGGTGGACGCCGCCCACGTCCAGCGCGGTGCCGTCGGCGATGAGCCCGGCGATCGCCCGGTCGTACTCGGCCGCGTCGGCCCAGGCCTCGGGGGCCCGGAACGTCGGCCAGTGGCGGCGGGCCTCGTAGCGGGCGCTGCCGAGGCCGGTGTCGGCGCCGCCGACGAAGGGGGAGTTGGCGCTCAGCGCGAGCAGCGGCGCGAGCCAGGGACGCAGCCGGCCGAGCACGCCGACGGCCAGGTCGCGGTCGGCCACCCCGACGTGCACGTGGCATCCGCAGGTGCCCGCGGCGGCCGCGGTCGCGGCGGGAAAGCGGGCGGCCAGGCGGTGGTACCGCGCGTCGTCGGCCAGCGCCTCCAGCGGGCCGCGCCGGAAGGGCGGCACGCCGGTCGCGACGAGCCGCGCCCCGGACAGCGCGGCGGCGCGGGAGGCGACCCAGCGCAGCTCGGCCAGCTCGTCGTGCAGCCGGTCGAGCCGGGTGTGCACGCCGCTGGCGGTCTCCAGCTGGTACGCCGTGAATTCGTGCCGCAGGCGGTCGTCGCCGTCGGTGACCCGCAGCACGCCGGCCGACACCGGTGCCACGGAGCCGTCCGGCTCCAGCAGCAGGAACTCCTCTTCGACGCCTACGGTGAGCACGCCTACGGTGAGCATCGTCGCTCGCCTCCCTTCACGGACGCTTGCTTGTCGGGTGAAGCGTCACCCCGCGCCGCGACCCCGCACGTCATCCCGCCCGGGTGAGTGGCCGCTGTGGCCGGGCGCCGACGATCGGGTGAGGAGGTGCCACATGTGCCGATGGCTCGCGTACTCGGGGACGCCGATCCTGCTCGAGGAACTGCTCTACAAGCCCGAGCACTCGCTGATCGATCAGAGCATGCACGCCCGGCTCGGCGTCGGGACCACCAACGGCGACGGGTTCGGTGTCGGCTGGTACACCCCGGACGGGACGGCCGAGCCGACGCTGTTCCGCGGCACCGGGCCGGCCTGGGGCGACGAGAACCTGCGGGAGCTGGCGCACTCGGTGCGCTCGGGGCTGTTCCTGGCGCACATCCGGGCCAGCACCGGCACGCCGGTACAGCAGACCAACTGCCACCCGTTCCGGCACGGGCGGTGGCTGTGGCTGCACAACGGGCGGATTCGCGGCTACGCCAAGCTCAAGCGCACCCTGGCCATGTCCGTCGACCCGGAGCTGTACCCCGACATCGGCGGCTCCACCGACTCCGAGTTGATGTTCTACCTGGCGCTCACCTACGGGCTGGAGGCCGACCCGGTCTCCGCGGTCGAGCACATGGTGGGCCGGATCGAGGACGCCGGGCGCCGCAACGGCATCGACAACCCGGTGCAGATGACGGTGGCGATGACCGACGGCGAGCGGCTGTGGGCGTTTCGCTACTCGACCGAGCGCAACAGCCGGTCGCTGTACTGCAGCACCGCCGTCGACACGCTGCGCGAGATGTACCCCGACAACAACGTCCTGCAGCAGGTGTCGGACGAGACCCGGATCGTGGTGTCCGAGCCGCTGGGCGGGCTGGTCGGTGCCTGGCAGCCGGTCGCCGAGTCCAGCTACGAGCTGGTGGAGCCCGGCGTCGGCACGGTCGGCACGGTCGGCCCGTTCCAGCCCGTACCCTGCTGAGGCTTGATCGCGCCGGGCGGGGGGCGTGCCCCGCCCGGCGGATCGCATCGATCGCTATGGCTGGGCGACCAGGCGGAAGGACTGGGCGCCGGTGCTGTTGCAGGTCCACTGCTGCAGCTGGACGCTGTCGGCGGTGGAGGAGCCCGGGACGTCCAGGCACTTGCCGCTGTTGCGGCTCACGAAGTGGTAGTAGCCGCCGGACTCGGCCACCGGGAGCCACTGCTGGTTGGCGCCGCCGCCGTAGGCCCACAGCTGGACCAGGGCGCCGTCGGCCGTCGATACGCCGTTGACGTCCAGGACCTGGGCCGCGTTGCTGCGGTTGTTGACCCGCGCGTAGCCGCTGTCCGTGCCCTGCTGCTGGAACTGCTGCGCGTAGCTGTTGTTGCAGGTGTACTGCTGGATCGCGGTGCCGTTCGCGGTGCCCGACGAGCGGGCGTCCACGCACTTGCCGCTGTTCTTGTTGACGATGCTCGACCAGCCGCTCGGCGCGCCGCCACCACCGGCGCCGAAGGGGCTCAGGACGATCGCGGCCGAGCGCGGGTCCGAGTCGGTGACGAGGGACTCGAAGTGCCCGACGTCATCGAACGGGAAGGCGTACGCGCGGCCGTCGGTCATGTTGGCGTGGACGACCCTCGCGTACTGGTTGGTCGGGTTGTTCTTGTAGAAGCCGGCCGAGTTGAGGTCCGGCTGGGTGTCGACCGTGCCCAGGGTGCCGCGGTTCAGGGCGGCGCACAGAGTGCGCGAGATCGGGCCGACGACCTGGTCGTTCGGGGCCGGCAGGTTGCCCGCGCAGCCCCAGACGTCCGCCGAGCCCGGCTTGTTGAAGGAGGCCACGACCGCGCCCGAGGTGTTGGTGAAGGTCATGGTGTTGCCACTGGTCCGGCCGAAGTACTTCGTGTTCGGCTGGTCGGCGAAGGGCACGACGGTGAGCGTCTTGGACGTGTAGGCGTTCCAGGCGCTCGTGATGTACGAGTCGAGGTACGTGGCGCTGAGCAGCCCGGAGCTGGCCGCCTTACCGGGGGAGAGCACGCGCAGCACGGTGCCGTCGCTGCGGGTGTACACCGTGCTCGCCCAGCCGGACTGGGCCTTGATCTGGTTGATGACGTTGTTGCGGCCGTCGTTGACCGGGTCGCCGGTGCGCTGGGTGGCCCCGCTGGCGCCGGTGACCGCGACCGCGTGCGGCACCGCGAACATGTCGACCTGGCTGCTGTTGATCCACAGCCCGGCGTCGTTGTAGGTGAACTCGCTCCAGTCGAACAGGATGTTCTGGTTCGGGTCGCCGGCCGCCCATGGAGCCGGCTGCACGAGCCCGTCCGGCGTCAGGAAGAACTTGAGCTTTTCGCCGAACGAGAAGTACACCCGGCCGGAGAAACCCCGCGGGAACCGCAGCGTGGCCGAGCCCCCGTTGCCGGGCCCGCCGATCGAGACGTCCGGGGCCGGCGAGGGCGGGATGGCGCCGCCGCTCCACTGGGTGAACGTCCCGGCCGAGTTGACGTAGCCGAGCTTGCCGGTGGCCAGGTTGACGCCGAGGACGTAGAGGTAGACGGCGTCCCCGCGCCCGGTGCTGTTGGTGACGGTGACGGGCAGCAGCGCCGGCCCGACCGCATGTGCGGCCGGCGCTGCGCCCGCGACCACGACCGCCGTGGCGGCGACGGCCGTGGCCAGCCCGGTCATGAGGCCGAGCAGCTTTCGTGTACGCATTGAGGGGGTGTCCTCCGTTCGGACGATGTCACCCCGGACCGGCCCTCGCCCGGTATTGGCGGCCGGGGCGGGACATGTGCAGAGAGCGCTCTCCACATCCGCGAAGGAAGGGAAATGAGGGCGGGCGGCGGATGCTGAGAGCGCTCTCACGATATGATCGATGGGCATGTATGTCAATACGCTTGAGATCCGTGGCCGGCCTGCCGGGTTTTCCGGACGAATCCGACATCTCGGGCTTACGCTGATGGTGTGTCCGTTGACGTCCGGGTTGCCTATCAGGAGATGCTGGCCTCGATCGTGGTGCCGCTGCTCGTCGAGCGAGGGTTCGCCGAGGCTCGGGGGCGGCACCTGTGGGTAGCCGGGAACGGCGACGCCATCTCGCTGTGGTTCCAGGGCTCGCAGCCGACGTTCCCCGGACAGGTCGCGTTCTTCGTCAATGTCGATGCGGCGACCGGGCGCTGGGTGGAGTACCGCCGCCGGGAAGACCCCGACGCGGACGTCGCCGCGCTGCTCGGGCAGGTCTACGGGAGGGTGCGGCCCGGGGACGGGTACGCCTTCCATCGGGGCAGCGACGACTGGAACCTGCGGCAGGCCGATGCGGCGCCCGAGTACGGGGCCGAGGTGCGCCGGATGCTCGACGACGTCGTGCTGCCCGGGCTGGAGCGGCATCTCGCGCTGAACGCGACGCTCGAGCGGGCCATCGCCGGCGGGGCGGTGCAGTCGGCGTTCGAGCGGCCGCCGGAGCTGCCCGGGGTCATCAACCGGATGTCGTACCTCGAGCAGGACGACGGGTACGTGCAGTGGCTGCGGCGGGCCGGCTTCTAGGCCGGCCCTACGGGCGTTCGGGACCGCCGGCTTCCCGGCCGAGGACCTCGACGGCCTGACCTCGACGGCCTGACGGCGGCGACCCGAGGCGAGCCGGTCGTCTCGCCGCCGATTTTGTCGTACCCCCTGACTAGGCTCCCCCGCATGACGTTCCAAACGCTCGCCGACTACCGCGCCGCCGTTGCCCACATCCGGGAGGCGGCCGCCGCCTACTACGCCGGGCCCGACCTGGCGATGGACGACGCCGACTACGACGCCCTCATGGCGCGGGTGGCGGCGACGGAGGACGAGCACCCCGACTGGAAGGTCGACGACTCGCCGACCGACGTCGTCGCGGCCGGCGGCGGGGTGGTCGGCGACGTCGTGCACAGCGAGCCGATGCTGAGCCTGGACAACGTCTTCGACGCCGACACGCTGCGCAAGTGGGCGCAGCGGCTGGAGCGGCTGCTGGGCCGGCCCGCCGACGGCTACACCGTCGAGCCGAAGATCGACGGCCTGGCCATCGCCGCCCGCTACGAGGACGGCCGCCTCGTGCAGGTCGCCACCCGCGGCGACGGCCGGGCCGGCGAGGACGTCACCGGCCAGGCGCGCCGGGCCGCGGGCCTGCCCGAGCGGCTCGCCGAGCCGCGCACCATCGAGGTGCGGGGCGAGGTGTTCATGACCGACGCCGACTTCGAGGTCGCCAACGCCATGCGCACCGGCACGGGCGAGCCACCGTTCGCGCACCCACGCAGCGCGGCGGCCGGCACACTGCGTGCGCAGGATCGGACCTACGACGCGCCGTTGTCCTTTCTGGCGTATGGCGTGCGCGGCCTCGGCGACGGCCCGCACTCGGCCGCCATGGCCGAGCTGATCCGCCTCGGCGTCTCCTCCACCGCCGGCATGCCCGTCTGCACCGGCATCGACGACCTGCTCGCCGCGGTCGAGGCGCTCAACGCGAGCCGCGGCACCCTCGGCTACGGCATCGACGGCGCCGTCATCAAGGCCGACCAGCCGGCCGACCGCGACCTGGCCGGCTCCTCCAGCCGCGCCCCGCGCTGGGGCATCGCCTACAAGTTCCCGGCCGACACCCGCACCACCCGGCTCAAGGCGATCGAGGTCCAGGTCGGCCGCACCGGCGTCATCACCCCGGTCGCCGTCCTCGAGCCGGTCCAGATCAGCGGCGTCATCGTCACCTCGGCCACCCTGCACAACTTCGACGACCTCGTCCGCCGCAACGTGCGCCCCGGCGACACCGTCTTCGTCCGCCGCGCCGGCGACGTCATCCCCGAGATCACCGGCGCCAAGCTCGACGAGCGCCCGGCCGACGCCCAGCCCTTCGAGCCCCCGGCTCACTGCCCCCGCTGCGACGGCGAGATCGACCGCACCCAGAAGCGCTGGCGCTGCACCCGCGGCCGGGCCTGCGGCGCCCGCGAGGCCCTGTCGTACTACGCGGCCCGCGACTCCATGGACATCGAGGGCCTCGGCGGCAAGCTCATCGACATGCTCACCGCCGCCGGCCTGGTGACCGACCCGGCCGACCTCTACGACCTGCAGGCCCCGACGCTGGCCGCCCTCGACCGCATGGGCGAGGTCTCCGCCGCCAAGCTGGTCGCCGCCATCCAGACCTCCAAGGCCCAGCCCATGTCCCGGGTGCTGACCGGCCTGGGCGTGCGCATGACCGGCCGCTCGATGTCCCGCCGCCTGGCCACCCACTTCGGCACCATGGAGGCTCTGCTTACCGCCTCCGTCGCCGACCTGCAGGAGGTGGAGGGCGTCGGCCCGGAGCGCGCCGTGACCATCGCCGCTGAGCTCGTCGACCTCCAGCCGGTCATCGCCCGCCTCACGACCCGCGGCGTCAACATGACCGAGCCGACCCACCGCCCCCGCCCGGCCGCCGCCTCCAACGCCGCCTCTGACGCCTCGCCCGACGGCTCCGACGCCGACCCGGCCGCCGCCGTCGCCCTGCTCCCCTTGCAGAAGGACGACGGCACGCCGATGACGGTGGTGGTGACCGGCTCGGTCCCGGGCCTGACCCGCAACGAGGGCAACGAGGCCGTGGAGCGCCTCGGCGGCCGATCGTCCGGCTCGGTCTCGAAGAAGACGGACCTCGTGGTGGTGGGGGAGGGCGCGGGCTCGAAGGCGGCCAAGGCCGAGGAACTGGGCGTCCGTATCATGCCGGCTGAGGAGTTCGCCGCCCTCCTGCAAACCGCGTCCGCCTGACCCGCCCGCCCGCCCGCCCGCGTCGGCTCGGCCCGGCTCGGCCTGTCCGCGTCCGGCCCACCTGCCTTCGTCGGTCGCCGGGGTTCGCGTTCCGCCCCGGGCCGGGGCTGTCCGCGTCCGGCCTCCGGATTCAACGCCGGCGCCGGGTCCACGGGGCTGTGCCGCGGGCTGGGCCCGTCTGCTAGCGGGAATTCCGGGTGGGCGGCCACGTTCGTGAACCGTCTTGCAGGTGCCGAGCGCGACATCAATCGGTCGCGATGTCGGACCGGGTAGCCCGCTACGGTCGGGGCATGGCACATGAACGTGTCGCGGTGATAGGTGATCGGGTGTATCGGCCTGCCGGGTGGTGGACCCCGACGGTGCATGCGCTGCTGAGGTATCTGCACGACGTGGGTTTCACCCGGGTACCGAGGCCGCTCGGCGTGGTCGACGGCCGAGAGGTTCTCGACTTCATTCCGGGCGACTCGGGGTCGGCTGGTTGGCGGCGGGTTGTGCCCGAGGCTGGCCTGCGGGCGCTGGCCCGGCTGCTTCGTGAGTACCACCAGGCGGTTGAGGGCTTCGTCGCACCGCCCGATGCCTGCTGGGCGTTGGCGAATGGGCCTGCCGGGGCAGGTGAGGTCATCTGTCACGGCGACTTCGGCCCGTGGAACATCGTGTGGGACGGCTTGGTCCCGGTGGGTCTGGTGGACTTCGACTTCGCCCAGCCTGGCGAAGCGCTCGACGATGTGGCATACGCCTTGGGGTACGTGGTGCCATTCTGCGACGACGCGCAGGCGATGCGTTGGCAGGGTTACGACATGCCACCGGACCGCGCCGAACGCATCGCCATCTTCGCCGATGAGTACGGGCTTGCCACCGTCGACGGGCTCGTCGAGGCGGTGATCCGCCGGCAAGAGATGGACGGTGTGTACGTGCGTGCCTTGGCCGAGCGGGGGCTGGAACCGCAACGCACCTGGGTTGCGCAAGGGTTCTGCGAGGAACTCGCGGCCCGGGCACAGTGGTCCAGGGACAACCGGGCGCTGTTCCGGTCATCACCATCGGATTGACAGCCAGGCTGAGGGTTGTCCGCATACGGCCGCTGCCTGAAGCCGATCCGCCCTGAGGCTCGCCGCTGGTCCCCGCCCTCACTCGGTCGGCGGGGCGCCCGTTCCTGGACTCTCCTGGCCTGCGGGCATGCCTGCCTGATGCCCTTGGCTGGAGGGCCGCGCGCTCTCTGGCCGCGTCCGGGTCGGCTGCGAGCGTTCCTGCTTGCCGTTGCTGGGCAGCGAGGTGCGCCCTAAGGTCTGTATCGAAGTCCGGTCGTAATGCCGGGCTTGTTCAACAGTTCGGGTTGTGCGTCTCGTCGTTCCGGCGTGGTCCTGGCCACTGGTGTGGTGGTGGGGCTCATCCGGGGTTGTCGAGGGCTCGTTCCGAAGGTTCGCCGAGCGCCCCGCCACCGACCGTGCTGGCTGGTGGTGGGCTGCGGCCGCCGCGACCGTCCACCAGTGTGGTGGGGGTCGGGGTGGTGGGTTCCGGTTGACTCGGTCAGGGCTCCTTGCAGCCCTACGTTGATGGTCTCGACCCTGTACCGGGCGAGGGTCGCCCGGGCCGCGTCCCAGTCGACCCGGGCGGTGGCGGGCTGGGCGGGGTCGGTGAGCACGGTGTGCGCGCCGATGAGGGCGGCGACGAGGTCGCGGTCCCCGGCCAGCCCACAGCTGGGACAGCAGTGGCGGCGATCGGCCAGGCCCTTCGGGACTCGCTGGCTGCAGAGGCAGTGTTGGGTCCAGGCGGTGTGCCGGGTTCCGGCCCGCACCAGCCCCGGCCCGCGGCCGGTGTGGGCGGTGACGGCGGTGGTTTCGCGGCGCAGCGCGGTCAGCAGCATGCCTGGGGTGAAGGCGTGGATACCGCGGCCCCACCGCCGGGCCCAGACACGGATATCGGCGTCCTCGACCACCAGGCTCGCGCCGTGGACCGCGACCAGGGCCGCGGCGGTGATGCGGGCGCGGGTGTGCCCGGCTTTGGTGCGGGCAGCACCGTCGGCGGCGGCCCGTCCGCGGAGCCGCCGGTAGGTGTTCGACGCGATGTCATGCCGGTAGGCGCGGACCGGTATCCCGGCCGTGTTCGCGACCCGTGGCCCGCCGGGCACCGTGACCTGCACCGGTGGGAGCCCGGCCGCGCGGCGGCGGTCGGCGCGGCGTTGTTGGCGTGGTGAGAGCCGGTACTGGCCGGGGTTCGCGGCGCGGCGGGACCGGTCCAGGGCCCGGTTGCGGCGCCGCTGCCGCAGCCGCTCCGCCGCCAGGGCGGTGTCGTGGTCGCCGGTGCGGGCGACACGGCTGGCCGCCAACCCGCCGTCCATGCTGGTGGGGACGGAAACGATGGTCAGGTTGGACACGTTGACGTCCACCCCGCCCCGCCGCTCCAGCCGCGCGGCCGCCTGACGGCGCTGCGTGACGGCGGGTGAGGTGTAGCCGGGGCCGAGGACCATCAGGTGCGCCTCGTACCGCCACCCACCCGGGCTGCCCGGATCGCGGTGCCGGACCAGGTCAATCTTGTGCCATCTGTCGGGATCGGCGAGGTAGTGCTCCAGGACCGGCCAGCGGCCCGGGCCTTGCGGCAGCCGCACCGGTATGACCAGGTCACCCCCGCCAAGGCCGGTGCACACGATCGCGAACGGGCCGTCGTGGTCCCACCACGACCGCACCGGCACGCCCGCGGCGGTGGCGGTGACGGCCGGCATCCGGCGCGGCTGCCACAACCGGCCACCGTGCCCGAACGTGGCGCAGTGCCCGGCCAGGCTCCCCACGAGCCGGAACGTCTCCCACTTCCGGGCCCGGGTATGGGAACGAGCCCGGCCCGGGATCGCGGCAAACTCCCACCAGCCGCCCGGGCGGGGTCGGCCATGCCGGCGGCCGGTGACGTCGGGGAACAGATGCCGTACGGTCGCTTGCCACACCCCGTCGGCCAGGTGCATGGCCAGGGCCTTGGTCAGGTACCGCCGCAGGTGCGGTGCACCGTCCAGATGCCGGTAGGCGGCGTGTTCCAGCCCGCTGCGAGACAACCCGAGCCGGCCCCGGACCGCCTCCGGGCCCGCCGCCGCCCGCTCACAGCGGGCGGCCCAGAAGGCGTCGACCCGGGCCCGGGCGTCACGCTGCACCGCCCGCCGGACCGCGAACGCGGCCCCGAACACCCGCTCCAACACCAGCCGCACCCGCGGCTCATGCACATCCAGCGGCAGACGCAACACCGACACCGGACCCTCATGCTGCCACGGCACCGCCCGATTCGGCCCCCGACGCCGCGGTCCTGCCCCCGCCACACATCGACACTACCCAACGCCACCGCTTAGCCGGACACCCGCAACGACACCTACTACGGACAGCAGCGCTGATGGCACAGACTTTGATACGCCCCCTAGGTGACTGGTGTTAAACGATGGCCGCCACTGGCGTGGCGGCCATCGTTTTGGATCTATTTCGGGTAGTTTGCTGGGATGGCGTTAGGCAGGG